>NZ_JASJWR010000021.1:0-90922 GCF_035019065.1 Actimicrobium sp. CCI2.3
CTCCGCGTCATTGATCAAAATTCGATTCTGACGGGAGGTTTAACGGGGGGCTATAACGCCGCTGGGTGACCGCTTACGTTCATCTTGACTCCATTTAATTAAATTCAATACGAATGATTCGATATAACTCGATTCTTATTGACATAAAAAGTCAGGAGGGTATAGTAATTCACATGGAAGCGAAATTGCTTGATGAAAAGCCACATTTTTAAGCAGTTAGCAGAGTAAAAATTCAATAAGAAATTGGATGTGTGCAATGAGCGATGTCTCAAAGTTTGTCGCCAAAAGTGACTCCCTCCGCGTTCTGCAAAGCATGCGTCGCATTGCGCAAAAAGTAGAGCAGCACTCCAAACACCTCAATGCGACCTACGACATTACATCGCCGCAATTGATTGCATTGCTCGCCATTGCACAACTTGGACCGAGCACCCTGAAATCCATTGGCCTGGCAATCCACCTGAGTCCGAGCACCGTGGTTGGTATCGTTGACCGGTTGGAAGAAAAAAAATTAGTCGTCCGGAAACGCGACGCGCAAGACCGGAGAAATGTTTTTGTTGCATTGACTGCCGATGGGCAGTTACTCGCCGACGATGCTCCGTCAGCAATGCCTCCTGGCTTCGTCAGCGCACTCAGTGCCTTGCCAGAAAATGACAGATCGGCACTGGTTGCGATGCTGGAACGCTTCGCGGGATTGCTTGAAGTTTGATCCCGCAGTAATTGATCTACACCTTGTTTCTCTGGTTGAAATCCTCCGGATAAATGAGTTTTTTAAAAAAGGAGACTGAATGAATAAGTTGATGGCTGAAAAGCCAATAACGCATCACCCGGCAATTGTCCGACCGGCGCAAAAACAAGATGGCGCAGCACTGCATGACTTAATTGCTGCCTGTCCGCCACTGGATTTGAATTCCCGCTACGCCTATTTGCTGCTCTGTCACCATCACGCACAGACCAGCGTCGTAGCCAAACTCGACGGCGTGCTTGTCGGAGCCGTAACGGCGTACATTCCGCCGACACAGCCCGATACATTATTCATCTGGCAAGTTGCCGTTGCATCAGCAAGTCGTGGCCAACGCTTAGGCAAGCGCATGCTCGACTACCTGTTCCAGGAAATGTGTATTCCGCACCAGTTACGCTGGATTGAAACCACCATCAGCCCGGACAACGCGGCATCACACAAACTGTTCACAAGCTTTGCGTCGCAACACGACGCAGGCTGTTCAATCACCACTTTATTCACCGCCGAAAATTTCGGTGAAAGTGGTCACGAAGAAGAGCGCCTCTACAAAATCGGTCCGCTGGACCAAAGAGACTGACTCAACGACGTTCTTCACCATCCATCCATCCATCCGTAAGGAGAAGCTTGATGCGTATATTTAACCGACTGGAATCAGAGGTTCGTGGTTACATCCGTTCCTTTCCAACTATTTTCACCAAAGCCCAGAATGCTGTACTGACCGACGAGAGCGGCCAGGAGTACATCGACTTCCTTGCAGGCGCCGGTAGTTTGAATTACGGCCACAATAATCCTGTCATCAAGAAAGCATTGATGGATTACTTGGCCACCGACGGTGTGGTGCACGGGCTCGACATGGCCACCACAGCCAAGAAGAAGTTCCTGCATACTTTTGAAGACCGTATCCTGAAGCCTCGGAAGATGCAGTACAAATTGCAGTTCACGGGTCCAACCGGCACGAATGCCGTGGAAGCAGCCATCAAGCTGGCCCGCAACGTGACGAAGCGCCAGAACGTGATCTCATTTACCAACGGATTCCACGGCGTCAGCCTGGGTTCGTTGTCGCTGACAGGCAACCGCAAATACCGTGAAGCATCCGGCGTCACCTTATCCAATGTGCACCACGCACCCTACGCTGGCTACTTTGGACCAGACGTCGACACGATCGCCATGCTCGACAAGCTCATTGCCGATCCGAGTAGCGGTGTCGATCATCCTGCCGCTGTCATTGTCGAATCCGTGCAAGGCGAGGGCGGTCTGAACGTAGCGGGGCTGAACTGGCTCAAAAAGCTGGAAAAACTCTGCCGCCGCCATGACATCCTGCTCATCGTCGACGACATCCAGGCCGGTTGCGGTCGTACCGGTACCTTCTTTAGTTTCGAGCCGGCGGGCATTTCCCCGGATATCATCACCCTGTCGAAGTCGTTGTCCGGCTATGGCCTGCCATTTTCGATGGTGCTGCTCAAGCCCGAATTTGATATCTGGAAACCCGGTCAGCACAACGGCACATTCCGCGGTAACAACATGGCGTTCGTCACCGCCGTTGCCGCACTCGATCACTACTGGAGCGACAGCAAATTCCAGGCGTCCATCGAAAAGAAAAGCCAGACCATGACGACTTACCTCGACAAGCTGGTCAAGAATTATCCGGCGGCCGAAATGACCCGTCGCGGTCGTGGCCTGATGCAGGGTCTGGCTTTCAAGGATCCTGAACTGGCTGACCGCATCACCACGCTAGCATTCCAGAACGGCCTGATTATCGAGACCTCCGGTGGTAACAGCGAAGTCATCAAGTTTCTGGTGCCACTGACCATCGAACCGGAAAAATTGTTGGCCGGGCTAGACATCCTGGAGCAAGCAATGGCCGATACCGTCAATCAACTGAGTGCAACCGATGCAGAACCCGTGGAGGTAACCGTATGATCGTCCGTCGCCTGAAAGATATTCTCCATACCGAGCGCGATATTGTCACCGATACCTGGGCCAGTCGCCGCCTGTTACTACGCGAAGATGGCATGGGATTCTCGATGCATGAGACCACCATTTTTGCCGGAACACAGACCCACATCTGGTACAAAAATCACTTTGAAGCGGTCTACTGCGTCGAAGGTTCCGGTGAGGTCGAGCTGATTCCCTCCGGAGAAATTTTCCGGATCGAGCCCGGCACCATGTACGCGCTCAATAAAAATGACCAGCATTGGCTGCGTGCCGATGCGGGTGGCGACATGCGTGTCGTCTGTTCCTTCAATCCACCACTGGTTGGTACCGAAGTCCATGATGCCGACGGCGTGTACGCCGTCGCCGCGGAAACCGGCGGCCAATAAGAGAAAGGATCCCTATGCTGTTATCCCAAGATGCTTACAAAAGCCGTGCGCAGAGCACGGCTGCCATTCTGAAACGCAATGAACCGGTCGTGTACGACGAAGTCGAGACCACCAGCGCACCGCAACTCAATTCGGCGCAGCGCGACGTCTACCGTGAAAACGGTTTCCTGCTTCTGCCCGACCTGTTTTCAGCCGATGAAGTCACGGGCTTGTACGATGAAATGCAGCAAATGCGCGGTGACTTTACCCGGACCGGACGCGCCGAAGTCATCGCCGAACCTGGCAGTGGCGAAGTCCGCTCGATTTTCGATGTCCACAAACTCAACGCGCTGTTTGCCAATCTAGTCCGTGATCCGCGCGTCCTCAACGTCGCGCGTGAAATTCTCGGTAGCGAGGTCTACATCCACCAGTCACGGATCAACTACAAACCGGGTTTTACCGGCAAAGAGTTTTACTGGCATTCGGATTTTGAAACCTGGCACACCGAAGACGGCATGCCGGCCATGCGCGCCCTGAGTTGCTCGATCCTGCTGACCGACAACAGCGACATGAACGGTCCGTTGATGCTGATTCCGGGCTCGCAGCGACACTTCATTTCCTGCCTGGGTGAGACGCCCGATGACAACTACAAAAAGTCATTAAAAAAACAGGTGGCAGGTGTGCCGGATGATTTTCTGCTGACCTATCTGGCCGATCTTGGTGGAATCACCTCCTGCACTGGCAAGGCTGGATCGGTCGTATTTTTCGATTGCAACACGATGCATGGCTCGAACGGCAATATCACACCGTACCCGCGCAGCAACTTGTTTTTTGTCTACAACAGCGTCGAGAATCAGTTGCAAGCGCCAGTTGATGGCCTCGCACCACGACCAAACTTCATCGCTGCGCGCGACGATGTTGCAGCGCTGGAATCCGAGCCGTTCGTTCTTCCCTGACTGACGCCTGCCGCATCGTGTCACGCGATGCGGACCATCAATTCAAATTCGAAAGGCATCGTCATGAAATCCTTCATCAAATTCCCCTTCCTTGCTTTACTTTCCGTTGCTGCGCTCACATTGGGTACGTCAGCCAGTGCCGAAACCACACTGGAGCGTGTCCAGCGTACTGGCGAAATTCGCATCGCCTATGCCAACGAAGCGCCGTTCGCCTACACCCTAGCCGACGGAAAGGTAACCGGCGAGTCGCCGGAAATCGCCAAGATCATTTTTGCCAAGATAGGTGTGAAAACCGTCAAGCCTGTGCTGGTGGAATGGGGGGCCTTGATTCCGGGTTTGATGGCGGGTCGTTTCGATGTCATTGCGGCTGGCATGTACGTGACTCCTGAGCGCACCAAGCAAGTGTTGTTCACGGATCCGCATTACCAGCTTGCCGATACACTGCTGGTGGCGAGAGGCAATCCGGGCAAGCTGCGCAGTTACGCCGACATTGCCGGCAACGATAAAATCAGGCTAGCCGTCATGGCGGGGACATCCCAATATGCGTATGCCGTTGCAGCCGGTGTGCCAGAGAGCCGCATCATGCAGGTCCCGACCACCACGGCGCAGTTGCAAGCAGTGCGCACCCGCCGCGCCGATGCCGCAGTCGGTACGGCGTTGACCATGAAGGCACTGGCGGTCAAGGGGGGCAAGCGGGTTCAAGCCATCACCGATTTCACCGATGATCCATCCCATATCGGTTACGGCGCGCTGGCCTTTCGTTACGAGGATCAGACCCTGCGCGATGCCGTCAACACGGCGCTTCAGCAATGGCTTGGTAGCCCAGAGCATCTGGCAACCGTGGCACCGTTCGGGTTCGACAAGAGCAACCTGACCAAGAAAACCGTCGCCGACATTGCGGCGCAATAAGTGAGTGACGCACTGACGACCTTGCTGCCGCTACTGCTGCAGGGAACGCTGGTCACGTTACGCATTACTGCACTCGCCGCGTTGCTCGCAGGGGCGCTGGCATTGCTCGCAGCGGTGGCAAAGATGTCACCCTGGCGCGCATTGCGCTGGCTGGCCAATGCCTATATCGAGGTATTTCGCGGGACGTCGCTGCTGGTGCAGCTGTTCTGGCTGTTCTTCGTGCTGCCGCTACCGCCGTTCAATGTCACGCTCACGCCGTTTTCAGTGGCGGTTCTCGGTCTCGGACTTAACATCGGAGCCTATGGTGCCGAAGTCATGCGCGGCGCATTGAGCTCGGTACCGCGTGGGCAAATCGAGGCGGCTGTGGCGCTCAACATCTCGCCCATGCATCGGTTCTTTCACATCGTGCTACCGCAGGCACTAGCCAATGCGATTCCGCCGGCAACGAACCTGCTGATCGAACTATTAAAAGGAACGTCACTGGTGTCGCTCATCACACTGGCAGACCTGACCTTTCGTGCCAACCAGCTGGTCGAAGCCACCTTTCGGACCACCGAGATTTTTTCGATTGCACTGGTGATTTATTTTGTCATTGCCCAAGCGATCAATCTACTGATGCGCCTGCTTGAGCGCCGGCTGACACGTGGCATCGTCAGGGGGCATGCATGAATAACGCTACCCTGTTTGACTGGCAGTTTGCCTGGCAGATATTGCCCGATCTGTTGCATGCTTCCATGACGACGATAGTCATCACGCTGGTGGCGTTCGCGCTGGCATTGGCACTCGGCTTGGTTCTGGCCATGATGCGACGTTCCCGGTTGCGCCTGTTCTCCTGGCCCGCAACGGGCGTCATCGAATTTATCCGCAGTACGCCACTGCTGATTCAGTTGTACTTTTTATTCTTCGTGTTGCCGGAATATGGCGTAACGATGTCGGCACTGACGGCGGGCACAATCGGGTTGGCGCTGCATTACGCGTGCTATGTCGCAGAGGTGTACCGGGCCGGTCTTGACAGCGTGCCACGTGGTCAGTGGGAAGCGGCCAAGGCGATGAGCCTCGGGCCGTGGAACGTGTACCGCAGCATCGTTCTGCCGCAGGCAATCCGGCCCATCATCCCGGCGCTGGGCAATTACCTGATTGCGATGTTCAAGGACACGCCAGTGCTATCGGCCATCACCGTGGTCGAGCTCATGCTGCAAGCCAAAAATATCGGCTCACAATCGTTTCGCTACATCGAACCCATCACGCTGACAGGCCTGTTTTTCCTGCTGATCAGTCTGGTCGTTGCGCTACTGGTGCGCCGTCTCGAAGCGCATTTGCGCATGCCATAAAGGACTCCTGAAGATGACATCTCCCCTGATCCGCTTTCGCGGTGTAACAAAACGGTATGGCCCGCTGACGGTGCTCGACAAGCTCGATCTCGATGTCGAACGCAATGAAAAAGTCGCCATTATCGGCCCTAGCGGGTCCGGAAAATCGACGCTGTTGCGGGTGCTAATGATGCTTGAACCCATCGATGACGGCGTCATTGAAGTCGATGGCGAACCGCTCACGCACATGAACCGCAACGGCACGCTGGTGCCGGCGAGCGAGAGTTACAAGCGCAACGGTCGCCGCAATATCGGCATGGTGTTCCAGAATTTCAATCTGTTTCCACACATGACCGTGCTGCAAAATACGACTGAAGCACCACGCAAAACGCTGGGGCTGACCAGACAGGCAGCCAACGAGCGCGGTGTCGAACTGCTCGATATGGTCGGCCTGTCCGACAAGCTCGATCACTATCCGTCGCAACTCTCCGGCGGTCAGCAACAGCGCGTCGCGATTGCCCGCGCGCTGGCAATGCGACCACAAGTCATGCTGTTCGATGAAGTCACGTCGGCGCTCGATCCGGAGCTATGCAGCGAAGTGCTCAACGTCATCCGCCGCCTCAGCGACAAGCACGATCTGACCATGCTGATGGTCACGCACCAGATGGGATTTGCACGCGAGTTTGCGGACCGGGTCTGTTTTTTTTCGGAAGGGAAAATTGCCGAGCAAGGCACGTCCGAAGAAATTTTTGGCGCACCGAAAAATGAACGGACGCAGGCATTCCTCAGTGCAGTCATGGACGCGGCATGAACAATGTAAGCAACGTAAGCAACGTAAGCGACTTAACCCGCACAAGCCGCCAATGCTTCGGACTTACAATCTGCTTTTTTAAAAAAGGAGTACGACCATGAAAGCACGCACCCTGATTTTACTGATCGTGCTGGTGGCGATTGCCAGTTTTGCTGCATTGAACTGGAATGCGTTCATGACCCCCACCACGCTGTCGCTCGGTATCGCCGACATTCAGGCTCCACTGGGCATGGTGATGCTCGGGTTAATGTGCGTACTCATTGTTTTTTTCCTGATCTTCATCCTGTACTTGCAGACGTCGGTGCTGTTCGACACCCGTCACCACGCCCGCGAACTGCGCAGCAATCGCGAGTTGGCTGATCAGGCGGAAGCGTCGCGCTTCACGGAATTACGTAGTGTTCTTGAAGCAGGACTGACACTGCAATCGGAGGCCGGGTTGGCGTCGCGCACGGCATTGCTGGAGCGAATGGATCGGACCGACAAGGACTGGAAGGCCGCGCTCGAACAAGCCGAACTGTCACTGAGCGCCAGCATCGGTGAACTCGACGACCGCCTTGGCAGGAACGCGGGCGTCGTCAATCTCGACAAAACTTACTGATCAGAATCCCAGGCGGATCCGGGTTGCTTCCAACAGCGCCGTATTGTAGGGATGCAGGTTTTCGATAAAGAGCATCTCTGCCTCGACCGGCTCGGTGAGGCACATTTCCAGCATGACCGGACCGTCGTCCTCAACACCTAAAAAATCCTTGCTCCAGCGATTCTTGCGATGGGTGCGCAAAATTTCGCAACCCAGTTCGGCCAGCGGGACGGCGACGCCCGCTTCGATGGCGGCCAATTGCCATTCATCCCAGAATGCGTTGCTGGTGCTAGTGCTGGTGTTGATAGCTTGTTCGTTCATGCGTTGGTGTGTCCTTCAAAATAGTGAGGTGTGCCCGGTCGTGCAAAGGGGCGGTTCAAGTGGGACGGCTCATCTTGAACAATTGTTCCGGTCCGACTGAAAAATAATCTGCTGGTCCGCCGCCGCGCAGCACATGGCCGGCGCGTGCCGTATTGTAGACGCCATCCTCGAGAAGGGTCTGCGCGATGTGGACCGCGACGACTTCGCCAAGAATCAGCCAGGTCGGTACTTTTTCGCCGTCAATACCTTGCAGCTGAATGAGTTGTGTACAGCGACACTCAAACGAAACCAGACTTTCTGCCACGCGCGGTGGCGTGATCAGGCGCGAAGCGACGGGTGTCAGACCTGCCAGTTCAAATTCATTCACCTCAGGCGGAACGGGCATGCAACTCTGGTTCATCGCTTCGGCCAGTTCGCGGGTGACCAGGTTCCAGCCGAATTCACCGGTTTGTTCGATATTGCGGACGGTGTCCTTGTAGCCGACACTGGCGAACCCGACGATGGGTGGCGTGTAATTGAAGGCATTGAAAAAACTGTACGGTGCCAGGTTCAGCACACCCTCAGTGCTGCACGATGAAATCCAGCCGATCGGACGAGGACCGACGATGGCATTGAACGGGTCATGCGGTAATCCATGGCCGTTGCGGGGCTCATAGAAATGAAAAGCATCAGACATGGTTGCTCCGGAGTGCTGCGATGGCCGGCCAGTAGCCGAGGCCATCACAGAGTTAGACGGTTTCTCAGAATTTGTAGCCGACACGGACCAATGCAAGGTTGACGCCGTTGTTCGGCTGCTTGATCCCGCCATTCGAAAAATGCGTGACACGCAAGGACAGGTCCAGGCCACTGACCGTCGTGTAGCCCAAGCCCAGATGCGTACCGAATTGCAGGTTGGTCGACAGACGACGACCGAAGTTGTCGTAGACGTCCGTACTAAGATGTGGCCCCAGACCGGCTTCGGCATAGACACCCTGGTGATTCAGTCCCTGCCAGCGCAAGGTCGGCGTGAAGCCGATATCGCCAAAAGTCTGGGTCGCGCCCGGACGATTCTCGAACTGGTTGCCGCGCCAGACTGCGCCGGTCAGGTCCCAGTAACCCCAGATTTCGGATTTGTCCGAACGCATCCATGATTGCTCCATGTTCCACTGCATGCCGACGCGATAGAGTTGCGATTTGTTGCCCGTGCCGAACTCTGCTGAAACAGAATCGACTGCCAATGCCGAACTGCTGGCGGCACAAAGAACGCAACCGATGACCAATGCTTTGAAACCTGTTGTTGCAGACCGCATGAAACCTCCTGACGAATATAAGTATTAGATGGTTTCTTGTTGATGAAACCCATAAGTTGTGCTTGAAAAAAACGCAATTTTCAATGGAGGCCATTATTGCCAATAACCGTCCGACAATGCAATGAAATGCGATCCTGATGACGGTCAGAAAATGAAATAACTTTTTGGACAGCGCGCTACGAAAAAAAGTATCCTGCCATACCCTTTGCCGGCGAAAACTCTTGAAAGTAAATTTTGACTCAGCATAAAAACTCCCCGGAAAACCTACCGTGCATCGCCTTTCTTGGTACCGGCCTGATGGGCGGACCGATGGCCGACCGTTTGCTCAAGACGGGTTACCGGGTCACGGTGTGGAATCGCACGACGGCGAAAACCGATGCGCTGGTCGCGGCTGGTGCCACACGCGCCGCGACACCCGCTGACGCCGTCGCTGGCGCAGCGATCATTATCACGATGCTCGAAGCCGGGCCTGTTGTCGCAGAAGTCATTGCGGCTGTCATCGGAGCGATAGCGCCGGGTGCGCTGGTCATCGACATGAGTTCGACCAGGCAGGATGAAGCACTGGCTTTGCATGCGGTACTGGCTGCTCGCGGTATCGCCTGCCTGGATGCCCCGGTGTCCGGCGGCGTGCTCGGTGCGCAAGCGGGATCGCTGGCCATCATGGTCGGCGGTACCGTGGCGGATTTCGAGCGGGCGCTCGAGGTGCTGCAAGTGATGGGTCGTCCGACGCGGGTTGGTCAGCCGGGTTCCGGTCAGGTCGCCAAATTATGCAATCAGCTCATCGTCGGCGCGACCTTGAGCGTGATTGCCGAAGCACTGTTGCTGGCGCAGGCCGCCGGTGCCGATCCGGTTGCTGTGAGGCAGGCGCTACGCGGCGGGTTTGCCGAAAGCCGGCTGCTCGAAGTGCACGGTCAGCGCATGCTTGAGCGGGATTTTCGCGCAGGTGGGCAAGTGCGTAGTCAGGCAAAGGATCTCGATAATGTGCTCGTTGCCGCAGCTGATGCCGGCATCGCCTTGCCTCTGGCGGCGCTGGTGCAAGCGGCTTATCGCGCGTTGCCTGACGCACTGGCAGGTGCCGATCAGTCGGCGATTCTGCTCGGGTTGGAACTAGCCAATCCCGGCATGCGGCTCGGTCAGCAGGATGACCAAGTGACCTGAGCCGACCTGCGCTCAGGTTAATGCCAGCGCTGCAAAACTGGCCAGCCAGTGCGTGCCGACATAATCACCACCTACCGCATGCGGCAGGGATGCGGCCAGATGCCGCTGGATGGCCAAGGCTACAGGCTCCTGCAGCGAGACCGGCAAGTCCGGACGGAGCATGGTCCAGCACCAGGCACGCGACAGATTCAGTCCGTCCAGATGGGCCATTTTCGGATCGCTGCGGTCACTCACTGCAACGGGTTTCAGCCAGCATTGCAAGGCGTCGTGAGTCGGACAAAAACGTTGCCACCAGCCGACCAGTTCATCGGCACTTAGCACGCGCCGCATCAGCGCCGCCTCGATCAATCCCCCCGACAGAAAATCATCGCCACCCGGCTCGTACCCGGCAGGATATTGACGATCTTCACCGTACCATTTTCTGCCGCTCAGTTCGATTCGATTGCGCAAGGCGTCATGTCCGGCGGCTTGCGCGTAGTCCAGCGCCAGCAACAAGCCAAACGCGCTGTTGGCATGGGTGCCAGCGCGGATCGGGAATTGCGCTAGCGGCAGGAAATGCAGGAAGCGTTCGACAAACGCATCAGCCAGTGGTTGCAGCGCATCGCGCCACGGTTCGGCGCGCGGCTGGGTCCGTGCCATCTCGATCAGTTCTGCCTGTAATTTCAGCAGCCACGCCCAGCCGTAAGTGCGCTCGAAGGTCGTGCGGGAAGGCTGGTGCAGGTACGCGATTTCGATCGCCACCTGCGCGCTGGTGAACTGGCGGTCGAACAGGCCGGTGATTTCGCCGGCTTCCGTCAGATCAGGTTGCCGATGTAGCAGACGCACCAGCAGCCAGTGCATGTGCACCGCTGAATGCCAGTCATAGCTGCCGAAAAAAACCGGATGCAAATCGCGCGGCGAGCGCACATCGACTGCCGTATTCATCACGTGATCGAGCTTGTTCGGATATTCCTGTCCGATGTTGTCGAGGGCAATGCGGGCGTAGGCCGATGCTGGAACGATGAGTGGCAAGGTCAGCGGCATGGCAGCGCCGCTTCGGCCAGGTTGACCCAGTAGCTCGCACCGATCGGCAGCAAGTCATCATTGAAGTCATAGCTCGGATTGTGCAGGTTGCACGGACCGAGGCCGTGCCCCATGTCGCGATGGTCGCCTTCGCCATTGCCGATAAACACATAACACCCCGGCAGCGCCTGCAACATGAACGCAAAATCTTCTGATCCCATGGTCGGTTCGACGCTGGCATTGACACCGTCCTCACCCACCATCTGGCGCAGTACGTCGACGGCAAACGCGGTCTCGGCTGGATGATTGATCAGCGGCGGATAGTTGCGCTTGAACTTGAATTCGATGGTTGCATCGTAGGCCGCGGCAGTGTGCGTGGCGACATCGCGCATGCGCTGCTCCATCAGGTCCAGCACCTCGATGGTGAAGGTACGCACTGTTCCAACCAGCGTCGCTTCGTCGGGGATCACGTTCGTGGTGCTGCCGGAGTGGATCTGCGTGATCGACAGCACGCCCGCATCGAGCGGGCTTTTGTTGCGCGAGACGATGGTTTGCCAGCCCTGTGCAATCTGCACGGCGACCATGATCGGATCAATGCCCTTGTGCGGTTGTGCAGCATGCGCACCCTTGCCCTTGATGATGACTTCGAACTCGTTGGACGAGGCCATCATCGGTCCCGGCGTAACGCCGAAAGTACCGACTGCCTGCCCCGGCCAGTTGTGCATGCCGTACACCGATTGCATCGGGCAGCGCTCGAACAAGCCGTCTTCAATCATCCGCCTGGCACCGGCACCGCCTTCTTCGGCCGGCTGGAAAATCACATACACGGTGCCATCGAACGTGCCATGCAAAGCCAGATGCCGTGCCGCGCCGAGCAGCATCGCCGTATGTCCGTCATGACCGCACGCGTGCATTTTTCCATCGATGGTCGAACGGTGCGCAAAGGTATTCGACTCTTGCACTGGCAATGCATCCATGTCGGCGCGCAAGCCGATTGCCCGGTTGCTGGTGCCGCGCTTGATGATGCCGACGACTCCGGTGACGCCCATGCCACGCAGTACCGGAATATCCCATTGAGTCAATTTTTCAGCCACGACGTCGGCGGTGCGCTGCTCCTCGTAACACAGCTCAGGATGGGCATGGATATTGCGTCGCAATGCTTGTAGCTCGGAATGGAATGCAACGATCGGGTCGATCAATTTCATGGCTATCACCTGAGATGTGGGCGTAACGGAAGGAGAGATGTTCGCGTGTCACCGATCTTTTCTTCGGCTGACTACGGGAGGTTTGTCTTTTAACTTTTGTCTTTTAGCTTGTATATTACGCCAGCACCGTCAGAGTGTGTTCAACCACAAGGAGAGCCTTATGCGTTTGTCGTTATCATCGAAATTCATCACGAAAAATGTGCTTGCCTCGGCGCTTGCTGCGCTGTTTGTCTTTGCCGCACCAATGGCCATCGCTCAGGAATTCAAGCTGGCGATGAGTTCGCCACCGACGTCGATGGACCCGCATTTCTATAACCTGTTCCCGAACCTGAACGTCTCCGACCACATGTTCGAGACGCTGGTCACGATGGATGCCGACAGCAAGGTGATCCCGTCCCTGGCCGAATCATGGACCCTCATCAACGACACGACATGGGAGTTCAAGCTGCGCAAGGGCGTCAAGTTTCATGACGGTAGCGACCTCACCGCCGACGACGTGGCCTGGTCGATGGAACGTCCTTCGCTGATTGTCGGCAGCCCCGGCAAGATGGACGTCTACACCAAGGCCATCGCCAGCAAAAAGGTCATCGACGCCAACACGATCCGCTTCACCACCAAGGAACCGTATCCGCTGTTGCTGGCCGACCTGACATCGATCTACATCGTCTCGCGCAAGGCCACCACCGGCCTGTCCAGCGATGACTTCTCCAGCGGCAAAGGCATGGACGGCACCGGCCCTTACAAGTTCGTCAAATTCCAGCGCGATGACCGCCTCGAACTGGAACGCAACGACAATTACTGGGGCAAGAAACCGGCCTGGTCGAAAGTGACGTTGCGCTTCATCCCGAACGGTTCGACCCGTCTGGCCGCGCTGCTGGCCGGTGATGTGCAGGCAATCGAAAACGTCCCAACGCCGGATCTGGCGCGGGTGCGTGCCGATCCGAATATCGCCTTGTATTCGAAGGTCTCGCATCGTCTCATTTACCTGTTCCCGGATACCGTGCGTGACAAGTCGCCGTTCATCACCGACAAGGATGGCAAGCCGCTCGACAAGAATCCGCTGAAAGACCAGCGCGTGCGTGCTGCGTTATCGATGGCCATCAACCGTGATGCGATCCGCGATCGCGTGATGGAAGGCTTGTCCGAGCCGACCAACAACCTGGTTCCGGCCACCCTGTTCGGCAACAACCCGGCGCTCAAGGTCGTCAAGTACGACCCTGAAGGTGCCAAGAAATTGCTGGCGGCCGCTGGCTATCCGGACGGTTTCGGCATGACCTTGCACACGCCGAACAACCGCTACGTCAACGATGAAAAAATTGCCCAGACGCTGGCCCAGATGTTCTCGCGTATTGGCGTGGCGACCAAGGTCGACGGGTTGCCGATGGCAATTTATTCGTCACGCGGTTCCAAGCAGGAGTACTCGCTCGGCATGCTCGGCTGGGGTGCGCAAACCGGCGAAGCCTCGTCGCCATTGCGTGCGCTGGCGGCTTGCGACAATCCGGCGAAGGGACTGGGCGGCTTCAACTGGGCCAAGTACTGCAATCCGAAGATGGATGAGTTGCTGATCAAGGCGCTGGCCACGGTCGACGATCCGGCCCGTCTGAAGTTGCTGCAAGATGCCACGGCGATTGTCATCAATGACGGTGGTCTCATCCCGATTCATCAGCAAGTGACTACCTGGGCTACCAAAAAAGGGATTGCCTACATTCCGCGTACCGACGAGCGGACTCACGCTTATCAGTTCATCCAGCAATAATCTTTGCAAAAACGACGCAACAATCTACTGCATCAGTCCTGCCGCAAGCGGGCCTGATGCAGTCTTTCCGATCAAGGTTTTTCAATGCTCGTATTCATCATTCGCCGACTGCTGCAAAGCCTGGTCGTGCTGCTGGTCATGTCGTTGCTGGTATTCGTCGGCGTGTACGCGATCGGTAATCCGATCGACATGCTGATCAGCCCCGATGCCGACCAGATGGACCGCATTCGCACCATCGCCGCTTTCGGACTCGACAAGCCGCTGTGGGAGCAATATTTTATCTTCGTCAAAAATGCACTGAGCGGTGACATGGGCAACTCGTTTGCCTTTTCAACGCCGGCGCTGACGCTGATTTTTGAACGCATGCCGGCCACTATGGAGCTGGCGCTGACTGCCATCGTGATGTCAATCGTGCTCGGGATTCCGCTTGGCCTGTGGGCCGGACTGCGGCCCAACGGCATTGCCGGCAAATCCATCATGGCCATTTCCATCCTCGGTTTTTCGTTGCCGACATTCTGGGTTGGCCTGATGCTGATCATGGTGTTCGCGGTGCAGTTGGGCTGGTTGCCATCGAGTGGTCGCGGACCCACCAGCTTGCTGCTCGGCGTGCCGGTGAGCTTTCTGTCGGTCGACGGCTTGCGGCATTTGCTGATGCCGGCGTTTAACCTGGCGCTGTTCAATATCGCGCTGGTCATTCGTTTGACGCGCGCCGGTGCGCAGGAAGCCCTGCTGCAGGATTACGTCAAGTTCGCCCGCGCCAAAGGGCTGACCAACGCCCGCATCATCAGCGTGCATGTACTGAAAAATATCCTGATCCCGATCGTCACCGTCATCGCGCTGCAGTTCGGTTCGATCATCGCGTTTGCCATCGTCACCGAGTCGGTGTTTGCCTGGCCGGGCATGGGCAAGCTGATCATTGATTCGATCCGCTTTCTCGACCGGCCCGTGATCGTCGCTTACCTGATGCTGATCGTCGTGATTTTCATCTTCATCAACCTGGTGGTCGACGTGCTGTATTCGTTGCTCGATCCACGAGTGCGCTTGTCCGACACCAAAGGCTGACCATGGAAAACACCACTCCGCAAGTCGCACTTGAGACGCCATTCCGGCGTTTCGTGCGCAATTTTTTCAGTAGCAAAATCGCGTCTGCCGGCTTTGTCCTGCTGGTCGTGATCGTCTTCGCCGCGCTATTCGCGCCGTGGCTCTCGCCACAAAATCCGTACGACCTGTCGCTGCTGGATGTGATGGATTCGCGCATGGCACCCGGCGAGCAGTCGTTCGGCGGCACCATGACCTTCCTGCTCGGCACCGATGAGCAGGGCCGCGACATGCTCTCGGCCATCCTGTATGGCATTCGGATTTCGGTCGCCGTGGCCGTCACCAGCACCGTCATCGCGCTGATGATCGGCCTGACGCTGGGACTGCTGGCCGGCTATCTGGGTGGTCGCATCGAAGCCTTCATCATGCGCGTGGCCGATATCCAGTTGTCGTTCCCGCCCATCCTGATCGCCCTGATCCTGCTGGCGCTGACCGGGCCGGGTGTCGGCAAGATCATCGTCGCGCTGGTGGCGGTGCAATGGGCGTATTACGCCCGCACTGCGCGCAGTGCCGCGCTGGTCGAGCGCAAGAAGGAATACATCGAGGCCGCCACCGCGCTGGGCTTGTCGCCCACGCGCATCATGCTGCGCCATCTGTTACCGAACTGTTTGCCGCCACTGATCGTGATCTCGGCGCTGCAAGTGGCGTCGGCCATTTCGCTCGAAGCCACGCTATCGTTCCTCGGGCTGGGCTTGCCGGTCACCGAACCCTCGCTCGGCCTGCTCATTGCCAACGGCTTTCAGTACCTGTTGTCCGGCAAATACTGGATCAGTTTTTTCCCGGGAATCGCGCTGCTGCTGACCGTCGTGGCGATCAATCTGGTGGCCGATCAATTGCGCGATGTACTCAATCCGCGCCTGCAAACGCAATGAAAGACGACATGGTTCCTACTCTGAGCGTGTCCCACCTGCACACGCAATTTACTACCCGCGCCGGTATCGTCAAGGCCGTCGACGATGTCTCGTTCTCGGTCATGCCGGGCCAGATCATGGGTCTGGTCGGCGAGTCCGGTTCCGGTAAATCGATGACCGGTTACTCGATCATGGGCTTGATCGATCATCCCGGCAAAGTCGTCGACGGATCGATTCTGCTCAAGGGCCGCGAGTTGCGCGGCATCCCGGCCGAGGCGATGCGCAAGATTCGCGGTGACCGCATCGCGATGATTTTTCAGGACCCGATGATGACGCTCAACCCGGTCTTGCGGATCGATACGCAAATGATGGAAGCGGTGCGCGCGCATCACGCAGTCAGCAAGGACACGGCGCGCGCGATGTCGCGTGATGCGCTGGCGCGGGTCGGGATTCCATCGCCTGATGAACGGCTGCTGGCCTATCCGCACCAGTTCTCCGGCGGCATGCGCCAGCGCGTGGCGATTGCCATCGCGCTGCTCAACAAGCCCGACCTGATCATTTGCGACGAACCGACTACCGCGCTGGATGTGACGATCCAGGGCCAGATTCTCTACGAGATGCAAAAGCTGTGTCGCGAGTCCGGCACCGCGCTGATCTGGATCACGCATGACCTCTCCGTCGTGGCTGGTTTGGCCGATACCGTCTGCGTCATGTATGCCGGAAAAATCGTCGAGAGCGGCACCGTCGCCCAAGTGCTGGACCAGCCGCGCCATCCGTACACGCATGGGCTGATCGCGTCGGCACCATCACGCAATCCACGCGGCCAGCCGTTGCGCCAGATTCCCGGCATGACGCCGTCGTTGCTGAACCTGCCCACGGGCTGCGCATTTCGCGAACGCTGCGACCGCGCCAGCGCAGCCTGCGCCGTGTCGCCGCCGCTCGAACATGCCGAAGGTCGCGCACTGCGCTGCTTTCATCCGATCACCGAACTGGCCGAGGCAACCTCATGACGCTCCCTGACCAGCCGATGCTGGAACTGCGTGGCGTGAGCAAACGCTTCGTCAAATCAATCGATACGGCGGCACGGATTGCCAATGTCTTTGGTGCCAGCATCAAGGAAGAAATCGTCCATGCGGTCGATGAAGTTGACCTGGTCATCCGGCGCGGCGAAGTGGTCGGTCTGGTCGGCGAATCCGGTTGCGGAAAATCGACGCTGGGCCGGATGGCAGTCGGCTTGCACAGCTTGTCGTCCGGCACGCGGCGCTGGAAAGGCGAAGACATCGATGCGCTAGCTCCAGCCGAGCGCCGCATCAAGCAATTGGGTATCCAGATGATTTTCCAGGACCCGTATGCGTCGCTCAACCCGCGCATGCGCGTGCTCGATATCGTCGGTGAAGCGCCGGTCGCGCACAAGATGATCAGCGGGTCCGAGCAGGTCGCGTATGTCGAAGACCTGTTGCAGCGGGTCGGTCTCGATCCCGCCGTACTGCGCCGCTTTCCGCATCAGTTTTCCGGTGGCCAGCGTGCCCGTGTCGGCATTGCACGGGCGCTGGCGGTACGGCCGGAATTTCTGGTCTGCGATGAAGCCGTCGCTGCACTCGATGTCTCGATCCAGGCGCAGGTACTGAACCTGTTCATCCGCCTGCGCGATGAACTGAACCTGACTTACCTGTTCATCAGCCATGACCTCGGCGTGGTCCGGCATCTTTCCGATCGCGTGGTTATCATGTACCTCGGACGGATCGTCGAATCGGCACCGGCCGACGCCGTCTTCGATCACGCCAATCATCCGTACACACAGGCATTGCTGGCATCGGCACCGAAACTGGACGCCCGCAAGACCGCATTTTTTGCTGTGCGCGGCGAGATTCCGTCACCGCTCAATCCACCGGGAGGATGTCATTTTCATCCGCGCTGCACGCATGCGATGGCGCGCTGCAGTGTCGAGAAGCCGGCATTGAAAGAAGTCGCGCCGGCGCATTTTTCGGCCTGCCATCTGAATGATCAACCCTGAATTTTTTAAAGGCAGACACCATGGAAACGAACCGCTTGCAGCCCTCGGCTGAACTGATGGCGATGATCGAACGACTGGTTGGATTCCCGACCGTCTCGCGCGATTCCAATCTCGGACTGATCGAATGGGTCCGCGATTACCTCGCTGGCATGGGCGTCACATCGCGACTGACCTATGACTCGACCGGCAAGAAAGCCAACCTGTTCGCCACGGTGGGCGAGGGCAGTCGCGCCGGGCTGGTCCTGTCGGGTCACACCGACGTGGTACCGGTCGATGGCCAGATCTGGGATACCGATCCGTTCAAGGCGACCGTCGTCGGCGATAAGTTATATGGCCGTGGTACCGCCGACATGAAAGGCTTCATTGCCAACGCCTTGCTGCTGGTGCCGAAATACCTCGCCGCAAAAACCGACGCGCCGCTGCATATCGCGTTGTCGTATGACGAAGAAGTCGGTTGCATCGGCGTGCGCAGCCTGATCCGGGACCTGACCGAAATGGGTCTGAAAACCGCCGGCTGCATCGTCGGCGAACCGACCATGATGCAGCCGATCATTGCGCACAAGGGCACCCATCGTTTCCGTTGCTGCATTACCGGACGCGAAGCGCATTCAAGCTACACCACGCAGGGCGTCAATTCGATCGAATACGCGGCGCGCATCATCGTCTACATTCGCCAGATGGCCGACCGGCTGGCGCAGCTGGAGACGCGTGACTATGCGTTCACGGTACCGTTCACGACCCTGCAAACCGGCACCATCAAGGGCGGTATTGCCTCGAACATCGTGCCGAAAGATTGCGAGTTCAATTTCGAGGCGCGCACGATGCCGGGTGCATCGGCAGACCGGATGTATCAGGAAATCCAGGACTTCGCCGCGACGCTGCTGCCCGAAATGCTGCGGGTCGAGCCGAACGCCGTGATCGCGTTCGAGATGCTGGCCAGTGCCCCCGGCATGAGTGCCGAAGAAAGCGATGCGATTGTTCAACTGGCGGTTGGCTTGTCACGCAACAAACCGAACGGTGCGGTGTCGTATGGCACCGAGGCAGGCTTGTTTCATCAGGCCGGTATCCCGTCGGTCATTTGCGGTCCTGGTGATATCGAACAGGCGCATCGGCCCAATGAATTCGTCGCCCTCGAACAGCTCGCGCAATGCGAGCAATTCATGACGCGGCTAGTGGAAACGGAAGCGTCACGGTAAGCCGGAAAGGGTGGCTCGCTGGTGGCCACCGATCGCCTGAATCCAACGGCATCGACTGACTTGCCGCACTACCATCGCATTCGATAACAAACTGATCACGGCTCGCAGCCGCACCGACAAATATTTGCAAACGGGTGCGGCGCGGGGCTCCCGCATCGCGCTTTCTGCGCTTATGATGCTTCAAACAGGCAACGCCGCAACGGCTTCTCTGGTGCGCGGCGACCACCTAACTGCTTACTGGAAACACCGATGACCATCACCACCGTGCGTGCGGTTTGTCCGCATGATTGCCCCGATACCTGCGCGTTGCTGGTGACTGTTGATGCCGGAGTGGCGACCGCCGTGCGCGGTGATCCCGATCATCCGACCACCGCCGGCGTGCTGTGTACCAAGGTCGCGCGTTATACCGAACGTACCTACCATGCTGACCGCCTGCTGACTCCGCTCAAACGCATCGGCAAGAAAGGCGAAGGCAAGTTTGAGCGCATCAGCTGGGACGAGGCCATCACCACCATTGCCTTGCGTCTCGGTGCCATTGCCGCGACCGATCCGCAAGCGATCGTGCCTTACAGTTACGCGGGCACGATGGGACTGGTACAGGGCGAGGCAATGGCATCGCGTTTTTTCAATGTGCTGGGCGCGTCGCAACTGCATCGTTCCATCTGCGCCTCGGCCGGTGGCACCGGTTACACCTACACCATCGGCAAGCGGATCGGTACCGATCCCGAGCAATTCCAGAACGCGAAACTGATCCTGATCTGGGGCGGCAATCCGATCGCGTCGAACCTGCATCTGTGGATGCGCGTGCAGGAAGCCAAGCGGCGTGGCGCGAAAGTGATCGCGATTGATCCGTACCGTTCGCTGACCGCCGAAAAATGCCAGCAGCATATCGCGCTGTTGCCCGGCACCGATGCCGCACTGGCGCTGGGCATGATGCAGGTCTTGATTGCAGATGATTTGATTGATCACGATTATGTTGCGCGTCATACAACCGGCTTCGAGGAATTAAAAGTCCGTGCAGCCGAATGGCCACCCGAACGCGTCGCGACCACGTGCGGCATCAGCGCCGAGGAAGTCATCACGTTGGCGCGCGAATACGGACAGGCTGCATTGCGCGGCGAGGGCGTCGCGATCCGGGTCAACTATGGCTTGCAGCGCGTGCATGGCGGCGGCATGGCAGTGCGCAATATTGCCTGCTTGCCGGCGCTGGTGGGCGCGTGGCGCAATGCGGCCGGAGGCATCTTGCTGTCGACTTCGGACAGCTTCGCAAAGAACAAGCAGGCGCTCGAGCGTCCCGATCTGGCCCGGCCTGTGCGTACCATCAACATGTGTTCGATCGGCGATGATTTGCTGCGCGAGGCGTCACCCGAGTTTGGCCCGAAAATCGCCGCGCTGATTGTCTACAACTCGAATCCGGTGGCGGTCGCACCGGAGTCCGGCAAGGTCATGCAGGGGTTTGCACGCGAGGATTTGTTTACTGTCGTGCTCGAGCACTTCCAGACCGATACGGCGGACTACGCCGACATCGTCCTGCCGGCCACGACGCAGCTCGAACATGTCGACATCCACGCAACCTACGGCCATCTGTACATGATGGCCAACAATGCCGCGATTGCGCCGATGGGCGAGGCCAAACCGAATACCGAATTTTTCCGCTTGCTGGCCGCGCGCATGGGTTTCGATGATCCGTGCCTGAGCGAGAGCGACGAGACGATTGCCGCCAGCGCGTTCGACAAGAGCAACCCGCGTGCGGTGCATTTCGACTGGGAGAGCCTCAAGCGCACCGGCTGGCAAAAGCTGGCAGTGCCCGATGCGCCGTTTGCCGATGGCGGTTTCGAGACACCGTCGGGCAAGTGCGAGTTCTATTCCGCGCAGATGCTGGCCGATGGTTTTGATCCCCTCCCGGCGTATATCCCGCCGTACGAATCGGTCGCCAGCAATGCCTCGCTGGGGAGCAAATATCCGCTGGCGATGATCTCGCCACCGGCGCGCAATTTCCTCAATTCGAGCTTCGTCAATGTTGCCAGCTTGCGTGCGACCGAAGGCGAGCCGCATCTGGATATCCATCCCGAGGATGCCGCCCGGCGCGCGATCGGCGACGGTGACACGGTACGGATTTTTAATGATCGCGGCAGTTTTGAAGCGAAGGCGCGCGTGACGGACCGGGCCCGCAAAGGGCTGGTAGTCGGCTTGTCGATCTGGTGGAAAAAAATGGCGGCCGATGGCAAGAACGCCAATGAAGTAACCAGCCAGCGTCTGACGGACATGGCAGGCGGAGCGACTTTTTACGACGTACTGGTCGAGGTCGAAAAAAAGTGACGTGATATTCCATGCAGGTGAAAGACGATCATGAAATGGCACACGGTGACAACGGTAGCAACAACGATCTTGCTGGCCAGCGGTTGTGCCCAGATCGATTATTACTATCAGGCGGCGCAGGGCCAGTTTGCGCTGCTGTCCGATGCCCGCCCGATTGATGACTGGCTGGCCGATCCCGAGGTCGGAGAAAAGCTCAAGGCACGTCTGACCAAGGTGCGCGACATTCGCCGTTACGCCGCACGCGAACTGGGCCTGCCGGACAACAACAGCTATACCAATTACGCCGATGTCAAGCGGCCCTACGTGTTGTGGAATGTGGTGGCCACGCCGGAGTTGTCGATGCAGCCGGCGCAATGGTGTTTCCCGATTGCGGGCTGTGTCAACTACCGTGGCTACTACAACAAGCAGGAAGCGCTCGACTATGCGGCGGTTTTGCGCCAGGCCGGCTACGACGTGCAGATGTCGGGCGTGGCGGCGTACTCGACACTGGGCTGGTTCAATGATCCGGTGCTGTCGACCTTCATCCAGTATCCCGATGGCGAACTGGCACGGCTGGTATTCCATGAGCTGGCACATCAGGTCGCCTACGCGCGCAACGATACCCAGTTCAATGAATCGTTCGCGACCACCGTCGAGGAACTCGGTGTCGAGCGCTGGATGGCGGCACATGGCGACGAAGCGATGCGCGAAAATTTCGTGGTCTTCGATGGGCGCAAGCGTGATTTTCTCGGCTTGCTGCTCAAGTATCGCAAGCAGCTGGTGGCCAACTATGCCCGCCCGGTCAGTGATCGCGACAAGCGCAGTGAAAAGAAAAGACTATTCGCTGCGCTGAAGGACGAGTACCTGGTCCTGAAAACCGCCTGGGGTGGTTACGCCGGTTATGACCGCTGGTTTGCCGAGCCACTGTCGAATGCGCATCTGGCTTCAGTGGCGTCGTACCACGATTACGTGCCGGCATTTCGTGCGCTGATGACCGAGCAAAAATCGCTGGGAAAATTCTATACGTCGGTTCGCAAGATGGCTGCGCTGGAGCCGGCGCAGCGCAACATGCAGCTGGCCCAATTGACGCGCAATGCGTCGCTGGCGTCAGTCGATGCTTCGGTCAAGCGCTGAACGACGCGCCAAAATCTGTCGCCGCAGCGTGGCCGATGGAGCGCTGCCGTGAGACTGTCCGGTAGAAGGGTTGCTCGGATAGTACGCAAAAAGCTTGCGCCCGGGAGTCCTGCCCGATAGCATCAGCAATTAATAGAACGAGCGTTCCTATTTTTTTTGCCGGGAATCGGATCATAACAATCAGAGACAGAGGTGGACCATGGATAAGATTTGGCTCAAGTCGTACCCGCAAGGCGTTCCTGCAGAAATCGACTACACGCAATACCGCTCACTGGTGCACTTGCTCGAAGAAGCATTCGCCAAATATGCCGACCGCAATGCCTACGTCTGCATGGACAAATTCCTGACTTATGCCGAGCTCGATGCGATGTCGAAAAAACTGGGCGCGTGGCTGCAAGGCAAAGGACTCAAAAAAGGCGCACGCGTGGCTATCATGATGCCCAACGTGCTGCAGTATCCGGTGGCGATTGCAGCGATCTTGCGAGCCGGTTATACCGTGGTCAATGTCAATCCGCTCTACACCCCGCGTGAACTCGAACATCAGCTCAATGACTCGGGTGCCGAAGCCATCATCATCCTTGAAAATTTTGCGACGACACTCGAACACGTGCTGTCGAAGACGCGTGTCAAACATATTGTCGTGGCCAGCATGGGCGATCTGCTCGGATTGGTGAAGGGGAGTATCGTCAATTTCGTGGTCCGCAATGTCAAGAAAATGGTGCCTGCGTTTTCGTTGCCGAATGCGATCTCGTTCAAGCAGGCCGTCGCCGAGGGTGCCGCGATCGCGCTCAAGCCGGTCGAGCTCGGACATGATGACGTCGCTTTCCTGCAGTACACCGGCGGCACCACCGGCGTGTCGAAAGGTGCCACGCTCAGCCATCGCAACGTGATTGCCAATGTCCTGCAAAGCGAAGCATGGGCGCAGCCCGCGCTGAACCGCGAGCCGAGAATCGAAAAGCTGACCATCGTCTGCGCACTGCCGCTCTATCATATTTTTGCGCTGACCTCGTGTTGCCTGATGGGGACTCGCCTCGGTAGCATGAACATCCTGATTCCGAATCCGCGCGACATGCCGGGTTTCATCAAGACGCTGACCAAGTTCAAGATCAACATGCTGCCGGCGGTCAACACGCTGTACAACGGCTTGCTGAACAACCCCGACTTTGCCGCCGTCGATTTCTCGATGCTGAAGGTGTGCAACGGCGGCGGGATGGCGGTCCAGAAAGCCGTGGCCGACAAGTGGTTCAAGCTGACCGGTTGTCCGATTGTCGAAGGCTATGGCTTGTCCGAAACGGCACCGGTGGCCACCTGCAATCCGTCGGACTCGGCGGCGTTCACCGGCACCATCGGCTTGCCGGTGCCGTCGACCGACATCGTCATTCTTGATGATAACGGTGTCGTCGTGGCGCTCGGTCAGCCTGGTGAAATCGCGATACGCGGTCCGCAGGTCATGGCTGGTTACTGGAACAATCCTGGCGAAACCGCGAAGGTCATGACGGCCGATGGCTTCTTCAAGTCGGGAGACATCGGGATCATGGATGAGCGCGGATTCATCAAGATCGTCGATCGGAAGAAAGACATGATCCTGGTCTCCGGATTCAATGTCTATCCGAATGAAATCGAGGGCGTACTCGCCATGCATCCGGGTGTGCTCGAAAGCGCCTGCGTCGGTGTCCCTGACGAGCATTCCGGCGAAGCGGTCAAGCTCTACGTGGTGCGCAAGGACCCGACGCTGACGGTCGAGCAGCTGATGGAATACTGCAAGGAAAATTTCACGGCTTACAAGAAACCCAAGTACATCGAGTTCCGAACCGATCTGCCCAAGACCAATGTCGGCAAGATCTTGCGACGCGAATTGCGCGACGAAAAAAAGACAGCATGAGTTGATCATGCTGTCGTGTTCGTAGCGTGCTGGCCGCCCATTGAGGGCGGCTTTTTTATTCTGTCAGTGGTGGCAATTGTCGCGGCTTGCGATCGGCGCCGGTGGCGACATAGGTCAGTGTGGCTTCGGTGACCTTGACGGTATCGGCTTGCAGCCGGTTGCGTTCGGCGAAGACTTCGACATTCACGGTGATCGAGGTGTTGCCGACCTTGACGATCTCGGCATAAAACGACAGCAGGTCGCCGACGAATACCGGGTTCTTGAACAGGAACGAATTGACGGCGATGGTGGCGACCCGGCCATTGGCGCGGCGTGTGGCCGGCAACGAACCGGCGATGTCGACCTGCGACATGATCCAGCCGCCAAATACGTCGCCATAGACGTTGGCATCGGAGGGCATCGGCAGCATCCGTAGTACCGGCATTTTTCCTTCGGGCAGTGCGTTATCGTTGGTCTTCGTCATGATGTTTTCCTTTATCCCGCTACAATCCGTGCAGCATAAACTAATCTGATCCGATCCTTCCATGCGTAATCACTCCGTAGCTCCTCCGGTCGCCGCCGCCAATCAGGCAACGCGTAATGACTGGACCACCATCAAAACCCTGGTTCCTTATTTGTGGACTTACAAATGGCGGGTCTTGCTGGCGCTTGGCTGTCTGATCGGTGCCAAGATGGCCAACGTCGGCGTGCCGTTACTGCTCAAAAAGCTGGTCGATCAATTGACGGTGACGGTGTCGCATCCGCAAGCGGCGCTGATTCTGCCGCTGGGTTTGCTGGTGGCTTATGGCGCATTGCGTCTGTCGACCACGTTGTTTACCGAATTGCGCGAATTTGTTTTTGCGAAAGTCACGCAGCGCGCGGTACGCACGATCGCGCTGAAAGTATTCCGGCATCTGCATTCGCTGTCGCTGCGCTTCCATCTGAACCGACAGACTGGTGGGATGACACGCGACATCGAACGCGGCACACGCGGGATTTCGTCGCTTGTGTCGTACACGCTGTTCAGTATCTTGCCAACGCTGATCGAAATCACGCTGGTGATCGGCTATCTGGCGCTGCATTACGACGTCTGGTTTTCGGTCATCACGGCCGTCGCGCTGGTGGTGTATATCGTCTTCACAATTAGTGTCACCGAGTGGCGCACGCATTTTCGCCGCACGATGAACGACCTCGATTCGAAGGCCAGCACCAAGGCCATCGACTCGCTGATCAACTTCGAGACCGTCAAGTATTTTGGTAACGAGGATTACGAAGCCAGTCGCTACGATGACGGCTTGCGGCGCTACGAAGGTGCGGCCGTGAAGTCGCAGACGTCGCTGTCGGTACTCAACACAGGTCAGTCGGTGATCATCGCCACGGCCGTGACACTCATCCTGTGGCGCGCCACGCAAGGCGTGATCGACAAGACCATGACACTGGGCGACCTGGTGCTGGTGAATGCCTTCATGATCCAGTTGTATATCCCGTTGAATTTTCTGGGTGTGCTGTATCGCGAGATCAAGCAAAGTCTGGCCGACATGGAGCGGCTGTTTCTGCTGCTCGACCAGAACCGCGAAGTGGCGGATGCGACTGATGCGACCGTGCTTGCAACACCGGCGGCCGAAGTCCGTTTTTCGCACGTCGATTTCAGTTATGAAACCAACCGCCAGATTCTGTTTGATGTCGATTTCACGATTGCGGCGGGCACGACGACGGCTGTCGTTGGCCACAGCGGATCAGGCAAGTCGACGCTGGCGCGCTTGCTGTTCCGCTTCTACGACGTCAATGCCGGCGCGATTACGATCGATGGTCAGGATGTGCGCAACGTCACACAGGCTTCGCTGCGGCATGCGATCGGTATCGTGCCGCAAGACACGGTGCTGTTCAATGACACGATCGAATACAACATCGCCTATGGCAAGACAGGTGCCACCAAAGACGACGTGATTGCCGCAGCGCGTACGGCCTACATCCATGATTTCATCGCTTCGTTGCCGGATGGTTATGCCACGATGGTTGGCGAGCGCGGACTGAAATTGTCGGGTGGGGAGAAGCAGCGCGTGGCGATTGCCCGCGCGGTACTGAAAGATCCTGCGCTGCTGATTTTCGACGAAGCCACCTCGGCACTGGATTCAAAAGCCGAACAGGCGATCCAGACCCAGCTCAAGGATATCGCCCGCAATCGTACGACGCTGGTGATCGCGCATCGGCTCTCGACCATCGCCGATGCGGCACAGATCCTGGTACTCGACCAGGGGCGCATCATCGAACGGGGCACGCATGCCAGCCTGCTGGCAGCTGGCGGTGCGTATTCCCTGATGTGGGAGCGGCAGCAGGCGAGGGTAGACCAGGACGGCGTGCCCGTCGTGATGGGCAGCCCGGTTACCGTCCAGGCGTAATTGCTTTACCTGCGCCCGCGAAGCCGACTAACATCATCTGATGGAAACTAAATGGCTTGAAGA
Organism: Actimicrobium sp. CCI2.3; assembly: GCF_035019065.1. Taxonomy (NCBI): domain Bacteria; kingdom Pseudomonadati; phylum Pseudomonadota; class Betaproteobacteria; order Burkholderiales; family Oxalobacteraceae; genus Actimicrobium; species Actimicrobium sp. CCI2.3. Next base: position 27,248 of record NZ_JASJWR010000021.1, read on the forward strand.
TTTTTTGTCGCTGGCAGAAACCCGCAGTTTCAGCCGTTCGGCGCAATTGCGCCACGTGACGCAACCGGCATTTTCGCGACGCATCCAATCCCTTGAAGCCTGGTTAGGCGCTGATCTGATCGACCGTACTTCGTATCCGACACGGCTGACGCCAGCCGGGGAAATTTTTTACGAGCAAGCAATGGACATGCTGGGGCAGATCAACAACGCCCGGGCGCTCTTGCGCGGCAAGCGGCCAGCCGCGCAAACCACGGTGGATTTCGCCGTGCCGCACACCTTATCGCTGACCTACATGCCGAAATGGATGACGGCGCTGGATGTCGATTTCGGTCCGATCAATACCCGCTTGATGGCTCTCAATGTGCATGACGCCGTGATGAGTATGGTGGAAGGCGGTTGCGACCTGCTGTTGTGCTATCACCATCCGCGCCAGCCAGTGCAACTCGATTCCGGTCGTTACGACATGCTGGTGCTGGGTAGCGAATCGCTGCGTCCTTACGCCCGCTGTAATCGCGCCGGCGTTCCCGACTTTGTCTTGCCGGGCAGCGCACTCAGACCTTTGCCGTTTTTGTCGTACACGTCCAACGCGTATCTGGGACGCATGGTCGAACTGATTCTGGCCGATGCGAAACACCCATTGCATTTGCAAAAATGCTACGAAACTGACATGGCCGAGGGGTTGAAAATGATGGCTCTGGAAGGGCGCGGTGTCGTGTTCCTGCCGGAATCCTCGGTGACGCGCGAGCTGCGGCAAAAGCAACTGGCGCGCGCGGATAGCGACCAGCCAGAGTGGCAAGTCGAGATGGAAATCCGGTTATACCGCGAAAAACCGTCGGTCGGTCGTCCCGGCAAGCCACTGGTCGGCCGGTTGTGGGACTATCTGGTCGCGCAGCAGGCGCTGACCGATAAACCGGCAGGCAGGAAGCGCGGTGTGAAAAAAATCCCGACTTGAACAGGGGCGTGCGGTGGTTTTCTTTGCCGCCTGGTTCCTTTTTTAATTATGTTTTTTCAGCATGAAATCATGCTGAAAAAACATTGGTGCGGCAATGGGCGCTTGTCTTAGGATTCGTTGCTGCGATGTGACGCGCAGCACCTTTCGGGTGCGGACTTGCTAACTGATGGCTCCTGTTCTCCCCGTCATTAGCGCGGTGGCATTCCCGAAAGGATAAGATGGTGCGTTATTTATGGCCCGGATTTTGCTGTACTGGTGAGTATCGTAGTATTCCACTCTGAAAACAGAGAAGAACTGCCTGGTTATCCTGTGACAAATTGACGACTACGTACTATCCGAGATACGGGCTTTGAGATGAAGTGGATAATCTGTAATGAACAAATTTTTATGCACGATAGGGTAATTTTTCCCTATTGATGTTGATGCATCGAGCCGATGGCTTTCTACTCTCAGGAGACTGTATGAAATTAGCGAAAATGATGTTGGTTCTGATAGGTTCGGGTTTGATTGCTTCCGCAGCACAGGCCCAGGAATCAGGGACGCTGAAAAAAATCAAGGATAGCGGCCAGATCACGCTGGGTGTTCGCGATTCGTCGATTCCTTTTTCCTACCTGGACGACAAGCAGTCGTATCAGGGCTACTCGATCGATATCTGCATGAAGATCGTCACGTCAATCCAGAAAGAACTTGGACTGACCTCGCTGAACGTCAAAATGAATCCGGTGACTTCAGCGACCCGCATTCCACTGATGGCCAATGGCACCGTTGATCTTGAGTGCGGATCGACGACCAACAACACCGAGCGTCAGAAGCAGGTCGCCTTCGCGCCGACGACCTTTGTCACCGCCAATCGCCTGCTGGCCAAGAAATCTGCCGGCATCAAGACGCTGGCAGACATGAAGGGTAAAGCACTTGTTTCGACATCGGGCACCTCCAACCTGAAGCAGTTCGTTACTCTCAATGGCGAGCAGAATCTCGGCATGAACATCATGACGGCCAAGGACCACGCAGAAGCCTTCCTGATGGTCGAGACCGGACGTGCCGTTGCATTCGGCATGGACGACATCTTGCTCGCCTCGCTGGCCGCCAGTTCCAAGGCACCTGCCGACTACAGCATCACGACCGAAGCGCTGTCGACCGAGCCTTACGGCATCATGCTGCGTCGCGAAGATCCTGCGTTCAAGAAGTCGGTGGATACCGCCGTCACGAACCTGTTCAAATCGGGTGAGATCAACCGCATTTATGCCAAGTGGTTTCAGTCACCAATCCCGCCAAAGGGCATCAACCTGAACATCCCGATGAGCGAGCAATTGAAGGGCGTGATTGCCAAGCCTACCGATTCAGGTGATCCTGCGGACTACGCGATGGTATCAGCCAAGAAATAATCAGTATCCGCGACACGATGGACGATGCGGGGGGCGTAACGCCTCCCGCTTTATTTTATGCAATTCAGATGCTGCACCGCATAATGCGGGGAGCGGATTTTCACCTGACGAAGACGTCCTCGGCATTGCCGGGGCGAGTACCGTAATCAAGACAACATAGCAAAGAGGCCACGATGAATTACAACTGGAATTGGCAAATATTCTGGGCGCCGTCCCCGGACGGCGTGGGGACCTACATGGATACCCTGATGTCGGGACTGGTGTGGACACTGGCGACGGCATTGACGGCCTGGGTCATGGCACTGGTCATCGGTGCCATTGTCGGCACGATACGCACGATGCCTAATCGCTGGGCTGTGCGCCTGGCCAATGCGTATGTCGAACTGTTTCGCAATATTCCGTTGCTAGTGCAGATGTTCCTCTGGTACTTCGTGATGCCGGAACTGGTGCCGACATCAACGGGTGACTGGCTTAAGGCCATGCCGAATGCGCCGTTCATCACGGCCGTCATCTGCCTTGGATTTTTTACTTCATCGCGTGTCGCCGTCCAGGTCTCTGCCGGTATCCAGGCCTTGCCGCGCGGGCAAACGCTTGCCGGTACCGCACTGGGACTGACGCTGCCGCAGACTTACCGCTATGTGCTGTTGCCAATGGCGTTTCGGATTGTCTTGCCGCCGTTGACCAGCGAATTTCTCAACATCATCAAAAACAGTTCGGTTGCGCTGACCATTGGCTTGATGGAATTGACCGCGCGGGCACGCTCGATGTCAGAGTTTTCCTTTCAGGTATTCGAAGCTTTTACGGTCGTCACGATCATCTACATTGTCGTCAATATTATCGTCGTCAATCTGATGAGCCTGCTTGAGAAGAAAGTCGCTGTTCCCGGCTTCATTACTTCCGGTTCGGGAGGGCATTGACCATGCTCGCTAACTTCGACTTTAATGTCATCGAACGGTCCTGGGTTTATCTGTTCCAGACCGGGATGGTCTTTACGCTGAAACTGACCGCCATGGCGATGGCCGGCGGGATTGTTCTGGGTACGCTGCTGGCGATGATGCGCTTGTCCAAGTACAAGTTGCTGTCGCTGCCGGCGACCAACTATGTCAACCTGATTCGCTCAATGCCATTGATCCTCGTGATCTTCTGGTTCTATTTCCTGGTGCCTTACATCGGTGCCTGGATGATCGGCTCACCGACACCCATCCAGGTCGGGGCGTTTTCATCGTCGCTGATTACCTTCATCTTGTTTGAAGCAGCCTACTACTGCGAAATCATGCGCGCCGGTATCCAGTCGATCCCGCGTGGCCAGGTCTCCGCAGGCAGGGCACTGGGCATGAACTACTGGCAAACGATGAGTCATATCGTGCTGCCACAAGCCTTCCGCAACATGATCCCTTTGCTGCTGACGCAAACCATTGTGCTGTTTCAGGATGTCTCGCTGGTCTACGTGTTGTCGATCACCGACTTTGTCGGCGCAGCCTCGAAAATCGCGCAGCGCGACGGGCGTCTGATTGAAATGTACCTGTTCGTCGCCGTGGTGTATTTCATCATGTGCTTCGGCTTGTCACTGCTGGTGAAAAAGTTGCAGCAACGGGTTGCCATTATCCGGTGACGCTCATCTCCCTTCAGCGTGGTTGACGATTAAAAATTAACGGATTCAGGAGAAACACATGATAGAACTCAAAGATGTCAGCAAGTGGTACGGTAAGTTTCAAGTCCTCACCGACTGCAGCACGAAGGTTGCCAAAGGCGATGTGGTCGTGGTGTGCGGTCCATCGGGGTCGGGTAAATCGACGTTGATCAAGACGGTAAATGGTCTTGAGCCATTCCAGAAAGGCGAGATCTTTGTCGATGGCGTCTCCGTCGGTGATCCGAAAACCAACTTGTCGAAACTGCGCGCCCGGATCGGGATGGTGTTCCAGAACTTCGAGTTGTTTCCGCACTTGTCGATCCGCGAAAACCTGACGATCGGCCAGATCAAGGTGCTGGGTCGTAGCGTCGACGAAGCCACTGCCAAAGGCTTGAAATACCTTGATCGGGTAGGCCTGATCGAGCAGCAGGACAAGTTTCCGGGGCAGTTGTCAGGTGGCCAGCAGCAGCGCGTGGCGATTGCCCGTGCGCTGTCCATGGATCCGATCGCGATGCTCTTTGATGAGCCGACCTCGGCACTGGATCCGGAAATGATCAATGAAGTGCTGGACGTGATGGTCGGACTGGCCGAAGAAGGCATGACGATGATGGTCGTGACACACGAAATGGGTTTCGCCAAGCGGGTTGCCAATCGTGTCATCTTTATGGATAGCGGTCTGATTGTCGAGGATTGCACCAAGGATGAGTTTTTCAATACGCAGCGCTCCGACCGGGCACGTGACTTCCTGGCAAAAATCATTCATTGAGTCTGCTTCCGGCATGATCAAAAACCGCCTCTGCATTAGCAACAGGCGGTTTTTTTTCGCGCATCGTCGATCTGCGCCAGACAGCGCAACAGGTAAAATGCGGCACGCCATTGATGAGAGCACGCATGTCCAATTCCACGCCCCAAACGATTACGATCACTCGTCCCGACGACTGGCACTTGCACCTGAGAGATGGCACGATGATGGCGAGTGTGCTGCCGCACACGGCGCGGCAATTTGGTCGCGCCATCGTAATGCCAAACCTCAAGCCGCCGGTTACGTTGACCAGTCACGCAGTGGCCTACCGTGACCGCATCGTTGCCGCCTTGCCGGTCGGGTTGACGTTCGAGCCATTGATGACCTTGTACCTGACCGATAACACTGCACCGGATGAAATCCGTCGTGCGAAAGACAGTGGCATCGTGCATGGTGTCAAACTCTATCCAGCGGGCGCGACCACCAATTCCGATGCCGGTGTCAGCAACCTGACCAACTGCTACAAGACGCTGGAAGTGATGCAGGAAGTCGGCTTGCCACTCCTGTTGCATGGTGAAGTCACCGATGTGGCGATCGACCTGTTCGATCGGGAAGCTGTCTTCATCGATCGCGTGCTGATGCCGTTGCGCGCGGCCATGCCGGCGTTGAAGATTGTTTTCGAGCACATCACGACCAGCGAGGCGGCGTCGTACGTGGCGCAGTCCGCCGGCCCGATTGCGGCAACGATTACCGCACATCATTTGCTTTATAACCGGAATGAAATTTTCAAAGGGGGAATCCGTCCTCATTACTATTGCCTGCCAGTGCTCAAGCGCGAGCAGCATCGACTGGCGTTGATGACGGCCGCGACGTCGGGCAATCCGCGCTTTTTCCTTGGAACTGACTCGGCACCCCATCCGAAGGGGTTGAAGGAGCATGCCTGCGGTTGTGCCGGTTGCTATACCGCGTTGCATGCGATGGAGTTGTACACGCAGGCTTTTGACAGCGTCGGCGCACTCGACAAGCTGGAACAGTTCGCCAGTTTCAACGGGCCGGATTTCTATCAGTTGCCCCGCAATGCCGACTCCATCACGTTGCGACGCGAAGAGTGGACAATGCCCGCCGAACTGGCGGTTGGCGAGTCAACTGTCGTACCGCTCAATGCTGGCGAGATGCTTCCCTGGAAGCTGGAATGAATGGTGGTGCCGAGCCGGTTGATTTCAGGTTCGGTATCGACTGGCATCAACCGTGGCTGGCACCGTTGCGTGTGCGCGGCGAACCGCTTTGTCAGCCGCAAGTAGATTGGCGCAGCGCGCTCAATGAGCAGGCGCTGCGCAGTGGTATGCGCAATCATCGCGACTTGCCGGTGCGCTTCGTTGCGCAGTCGGATTTGCCGTCCGGGCAAGGCTACGAGGCGTTCATCAGTGCGACTGGCCAGGTTCCCACCCGTAACAATGCGCATGACTTTTTCAATGCGCAAGTCTGGCTGGCCTTCCCTCGGATTAAGGCAAGGCTCAATGCATTACAGGCCGAAGATATTGCGCGCCAGTTAATCGAGTCTGGTGGCGTTGTCGCCGGCCATCGCGGCCAACTGCGTGACGCGCTGACGATCTTCGACGAAAGCTCGGCATTGCTGGTGTCGAGTGACGTGAGCCTGTTTGCTGCCTTGCGTGCGCATGACTGGAGTTCGGTTTTTATTGAACGGCGTGACGATTTCGGACAGACATGCGAAGTCTATTTGTTTGGGCATGCGCTGATGGAAAAGCTGGTTGCGCCCTACAAGGGAATCACCGCCCATGCCTGGCTGGTCGAGGTAGACGAGGATTATTTTGACCTTCCTGAAGCCGACCGGATGGCGCATGTCGATGGCGTGATCGCTGGTCAGCTCACGTCAGCTTTACGTAATCGCGATTACGCGCCGCTACCGTTAATGGGCATCCCCGGCTGGGCCGAGGCACAAGATGCGGACTTCTATGCCGATTCGTCGGTATTCAGGTCCGGCCGCAATCGGTGATGAGTAATAAGTGAACATGAAAAAAGCACCCGAAGGTGCTTTTTTTGCTGAGCTCCACTGGTCACCGTTGTGACCAAAGGGGTATCAGAATGTGTGGCGAACGCCGACTGCGTAACCTTTGTCGCCGGAGCCAGCAGTGACATCACCAGCATTGCCGACCGTATAACCTGCGCCATTTTCATTTTTCATGCGTGAAAACTGGGCATACAAAGCGGTCCGCTTGGACACGTTATATTCATAGCCGACTGCCATTTGCTTGGCATTTTGCGCCGCTGCGGTCTTGTCTTTGCGGTCGATGTACGACAGCTGGACATTGCTTACGCCAAACGGGATGGTTGCGCCGAGCATGAAATCCCGCGCGTCGGTCGTAGGTGATGCCGGGAATGCCAGCGCTGTCGCCGCTGTGCGATATGGTACGCCCAGACCGATCGCTTCGGACGAATAGGAGAACTTGGTCGGTGTCTTCAGCGTGGCATAGGCCGCGCTTACTTTGACAACTTCAAAATCATAGATTGCAGCAATGATGGCGTTTTTGGCGACAGCTGTGTTCTGAGCGGTCGCGAAGGCTACCGGAGTGGCGGCCGCAGGTGTTGCATTTTGGCGCTGTAACGCTGCTCGTACTACCAGAGGACCATTTGCATATTGGACTGCGCCGTTGATGACACGACCCAGTTTCGAGTCACCGACAACTTCACCAAAACCGTAAAGCAATTCACCGCTGAAACCCGAAAATGACGGGCTGACATACAAAATGCTGTTGTTGCTGCGGCCGTTCGAACCAGTGAACGCCATCAGGTTGCCGGTGTTGCCTTCGCCGCCTGCGCCGAACGGATCAATTGCAGCGACTGTTTTGAAGTAGGGATTGTATTGACGACCCATGGTCAGCGTGCCGCTATTGCTTTTCAGGCCGACAAAGTCCTGGCGAGCGAAAACAGTGCCGGTTGGATTCGCACTCGATGCCAATTGAGCACTGCCACCAGTATCGATGGTGATACCCGTCTCCAGCAGGAAAACGGCTGCAAGACCACCGCCCAAGTCTTCCACGCCGCGGAATCCGAGGCGTGAACCGGCAGTAATGCCACTTGTCAGTTTGTTGACGGAACCGGATGGGTTGCCGCTTTCATGAACAACACCGGCATCCATGATGCCGTACACCGTGACCGAACTTTGGGCTGAAGCTGAGCCAGCGATAGCGCTCAAGACGGCGAGTGCGAGTAATGATTTTTTCATTGATAATCTCCACGAGTTTTTTGAGAAAACATTATTGTTGTAATTTAAAACGCTCGACGGGACGCTGGTCTGCGGTGCCGACTCTCTATTGCGAGACAAGAAGCTGGGAAGCATTTCAACAAATTACAGTCTCTAGAGCAAAGAGAATTTTGTTTGTTGGTAGTAAATAAGTCATCATGTTGTGTTGTCGCAACACCATATTTTTATATTGGCAAATGGGATAAATCATGAGTTTTCGCACGGATAACTGGATTACTGGTTTTGATCGTGCCTTGCGAATCATCGCTGGCGTGGCGATGGCAGAGCGGACGAGCCCGGGCTTGTCGATCGAGGATGTGCCAATGAGTGAACCGGATCGGCGGCATAGCGCAGGTCTGATGCGCGTCAATCATGTGGGTGAAGTGTGTGCACAAGCGCTGTATCAAGCGCAGGGGCAATTTGCCCGCAGTACCGAACTGACCGTGCAATTTGCGCATGCAGCGCGGGAAGAAGAAGATCACTTGGCGTGGACTGCCGAGCGCATTACACAATTGGGGTCGCATCCCAGCGTTCTCAATCCGATCTGGTTTGCTGGTGCCTACGTGCTCGGGATGGTTGCCGCGCGTGCAGGCGACGCCCACAGTCTTGGCTTCGTCGTTGAAACCGAAAGGCAAGTCGAAGCGCACCTCTCGCACCATCTCGACACGTTGCCGGTCACGGACACGAGGTCGCGCGCCATCGTGCTGCAAATGCGCGATGACGAAGTCTCCCACGGTGCAGCAGCCCAGGCGCTCGGTGCCAGCTCTATGCCGAAGCCAGCGCGCCTGCTGATGGGCCTGGTCAGCAAGGTCATGACTCGTACTGCTTATTATTTGTAAGCGTCAGGCTTGCTCGAGGATTTCGATGCTGTGTGTGATGACAGCAGATTTTTCGAGCATGATCGATGCCGAACAGTATTTGTCGTGAGACAGCTTGATGGCACGCTCGACCAGATTGGGTTTCAGGTTGATGCCGGTGACGACGAAATGAAAATGGATTTTCGTAAAAACTTTCGGGTCTTTTTCTGCACGCTCCGAAGTCAGTTTGACTTCACAGTTGCGGATTTCCTGGCCACTTTTGCGCAGGATGAGGACGACGTCATAGGCAGTACATCCGCCGGTGCCGAGCAGTACGATTTCCATTGGCCGTGGTGCCAGGTTGCGTCCGCCGCCATCCGGTGCGCCGTCCATGGCGACAACGTGACCAGAACCGGTCTCGGCAAGAAAAGTCATTCCGGATAAGCCGGTCCAGCGTACGGTGCATTCCATGGGTGGTTTCTCCAAGTATTCGGTGAGCGTCATCTTTTACCGGACGGAGTTTAACGACTGGTGCGGCCGTTGTCTTAGGTGATTCCGTTTTAATTGACCCGATGCACGCAATACGGGTACACTCTCGCGTTCTTCTGTACGCTCAGGAAGAGATAACAAGGCAGAGTCTGCGCAATGGTGCGCGTGGAACCACCTATCTTTGAGCGAATCAATCTAGTTAGGAAGTCATCATGAAAACTTTTTCCGCTAAAGGCCATGAGGTCAAGCGTGAATGGTTTGTGATTGACGCGACGGACAAAATCCTCGGACGTGTTGCCAGCGAAGTGGCACTCCGATTGCGCGGCAAACATAAACCTGAATTCACCCCGCACGTTGATACGGGTGATTTCATTATCGTCATCAATGCAGGCAAGTTGCGTGTTACCGGTAGCAAAGCTACCGAGCGTACGTACTATCGCCACAGCGGTTATCCAGGCGGTATCTACGAAACCAACTTCCTGAAGATGCAACAGCGTTTTCCGGGTCGCGCGCTTGAAAAAGCAGTCAAAGGCATGTTGCCTAAGGGCCCGCTGGGCTACGCGATGATCACGAAGCTCAAGGTTTATGCAGAGGCAACACATCCGCATACCGCGCAGCAACCCAAAGTACTTGAACTCTAAGGAACTGACATGATCGGTATCTACAACTACGGGACCGGCCGTCGCAAGAGTGCAGTCGCCCGCGTCTTCATCAAAACCGGAAGCGGTCAAATCGTCGTCAACGGCAAGCCAGCGAACGAATACTTTTCGCGCGAAACCGGTCTGATGGTGATTCGCCAGCCACTGGAACTGACCAACAACGTCACCACTTTTGACATCATGATTAACGTCAACGGCGGCGGCGAATCCGGCCAGGCTGGTGCAGTTCGTCACGGTATCACCCGTGCTTTGATCGACTACGATGCCACCCTGAAGCCAGAACTGGCCAAGGCTGGTTTTGTTACTCGTGACGCACGTGAAGTCGAGCGTAAAAAAGTCGGCCTGCGCAAAGCACGTCGCGCAAAGCAATTCTCGAAGCGTTAATCGCGTCTTCAGTTTTGCAAAAAAACCGCCGGATTCGTCTGGCGGTTTTTTTTTGCGTGCGGCCGACGTATTTCGGCTGCTGTTAGAATTAGAAATAACTATTCGGGGAAATACAAATGATCAAAGTTGGAATCGTAGGAGGTACCGGTTACACCGGCGTCGAGTTGCTGCGTTTGCTTGCCGTTCATCCTGACGTTGAGCTGACGGCAATCACTTCTCGCAAAGAAGATGGATTGCCGGTGGCCGACATGTTTCCGTCGTTGCGTGGCAGAGTGTCGCTGGCGTTTTCCGCACCTGAAAAAGCGCGTCTTGACGAATGCGATGTGGTGTTCTTCGCGACGCCTCATGGCGTCGCAATGGCACAGGCACCCGCGTTGCTTAAAGCCGGCGTCAAGGTCATTGACCTAGCTGCCGATTTTCGTTTGCAAGATACCGCGACATTCGAGCAATGGTACGGGATGCCGCATTCGTGTCCGGAATTATTGGCAGAAGCCGTGTACGGATTGCCTGAAGTTAATCGCGAGGCAATCCGCAGCGCCCGGTTGATCGGTTTGCCTGGTTGCTACCCGACATCGATGCAGCTCGGCTACGCTCCCTTGCTGAGCGGTGCCGCCGCGTTGGTCAATGAATCGGGCCTGATTGCCGATTGTAAATCGGGCGTCTCCGGGGCTGGCCGCAAGGCGGAAGTGGGCTCGTTAATGGCTGAGGCCAGTGACAATTTCAAGGCCTACGGCGTCAAGGGACACCGTCATTTACCGGAGACCGTACAAGGTCTGCAAGCGATTGCGGGGCGGCCGATTGGTCTGACTTTCGTACCGCATTTGGTACCGATGATCCGTGGAATTCATTCGACCTTGTACGCGCAGATTCTGCCGCATGCGCGTGACACCGATTTTCAGGCGTTGTACGAGCAGCATTACAAGGGGGAGCAGTTTGTCGATGTGATGCCCGCCGGTAGTCATCCAGAAACCCGGTCAGTTCGGGCTTCCAACATGTTACGCATTGCGGTTCACCGGCCCGGCAATGGTGACCTGCTGGTCATCCTTGTGGTTGAAGACAATCTCGTCAAGGGCGCTGCTGGTCAGGGCGTGCAGTGCATGAATATCCTGTTCGGGTTCGACGAGGCAGCAGGTCTGATGCACGTGCCGGTCATGCCTTGATGTTGCTGGCCCTGCATCCATCATGAGGTTCAAGTTATGGTTGCGGCGGTTGTCGATTTCTGCCCCTCGCGTGACGATCAAGAGTCATTTTCCATGGCCGCTGAAAATGCTGTTCATGGTCTGCACGATCGCTCTCGGGGGTGCAGCTGCCCTCTGGATTTACGACCTTGGTCGACAGTTCACCGGGCACGATCAGTCGCCAAGTCAGGACGTTGCCGCCTATCGGGAGCAACTCGCCAAGTTGTCCGCCCAGAGAGATCGATTTTCCAGCACAGTCAATGCGTCGGAAAGTCAGCTGATGATAGAACGCAGCGCGCAAAAGCAGTTGGCCGCGCAAGTCAAGTTACTGGAGGGTGAGAATGTGCGTCTCAAGGAAGATCTCGCCTTCTTTGAAAGCTTGTTGCCGAAGGATACCGGCGGCCCGGAGGTTTCTATTCGCCGTCTTACGGTCGATATGGTTGGGCCGAACCAGTTGCGCTATCGTTTGCTGCTAATGCAAGGTGCGCGTGGGAGCAACGATTTTATTGGCACACTCCAGCTTGCCGTTACGACATTGCAAGCAGGGCGGAGTGCAGTCATACTTTTCCCTACGGCAAATTCCAGTGATACTCCTCAGTTCAAGCTTGGGTTTCGCCACTATCAACGTATTGAAGGTTTGCTCACGCTACCCGACGGTACATCGGCAAAGTCCGTGCAGGCACGGATTTTTGAAAAAGGCCAGATGCGGACCCAAGCGTCGGCAAATTTGTAAAGGGGGATGTCATGTTCGGTCGCAAATCCAAAAGCACTATTGATAGTCTGATTGGTATTTCAACCTCCATTGTTGGTGATGTTCATTTCAAGGGCGGCTTGCGCATCGATGGACAAGTCAAGGGCAACGTGATTGCCAGCGAAACGGAAACGAGCATTCTGGTCATCTCGGAGCAGGCGAAAATCGAGGGCGACGTCAGGGTGGCGCATCTGGTCGTCAATGGGGAAATCAAAGGGCAGGTGTTTTCGTCCGAGCTACTTGAACTGCAGCCGAAAGCCCGCATAACTGGTGACGTCTATTACAAGGCGCTGGAGATGCACGGTGGTGCCGTTGTGTCCGGCAAGCTGACCCATGATTTGGCCGGTGAGCCGTTGCTGAAGCTGGCGCAGCCAAAGTTGGCATCGTCCGGCACATGATCCTGTGTGGCCGTCTATAATACAAAACATTAGTCCAGTGGGAGTCATGAAATGAATGCAGTTACCGAAATGCCAGCACCAATCCTGTTTAGTGACAGTGCTGCAATGAAAGTCGCGCAATTGATCGAAGAAGAAGGCAATCCTGACCTGAAATTGCGCGTGTTCGTCCAGGGCGGTGGTTGTTCGGGTTTTCAGTATGGCTTCACGTTCGACGAGATCGCCAACGAAGACGATACGACAATGACCAAGAACGGCGTCCAGTTGCTCATCGATTCAATGAGCTATCAATATCTGGTCGGAGCAGAAATTGACTACAAGGATGACCTTGAAGGCGCGCAGTTCGTCATCAAGAATCCCAATGCCACGACAACCTGTGGTTGCGGATCGTCGTTCTCGGCCTGATCCAGGCGGGACGGAAAAAAAAGCGCAGAACTTATCTGCGCTTTTTTTATTGGACGGCTGTGTTTTCAGGCCGGGTAAAGGGCACCTAAAATGCGCGTGCCATGCGCGCCGGTGACGGTTGGCAAGTTACCCGTTGTGCGTGCCATGAAACGTAACGCCAGCCAGGCAAAGGCGAGTGCCTCGACCTGATCCGGTGGTACGCCGATCTCCAATGTCGACTGCACGGTCGCCGTGCTCCCGCGAGCGGCCAACGCACTGTGCAACCGGCCCATTAAAAATGTGTTGTACGCTCCGCCTCCGCAGATGAATACCTCGTTGACATGAGGTGCCACGGTGACGAGTGCGTCAATTAACGTTGTGGCTGTCAATTCGACCAGTGTGGCTTGCACATCGGTCGTAGTCAGATTGCCAAAGTGGGTCAGTTGCTGGTCCAGCCAGCGCGCATTGAACAGATCCCGACCGGTACTCTTCGGCCCTGGCAGGCGGAAAAATGCATCTTCACGCAAGACGGTCAGCAGCGCAGCATTGACTGTGCCGCTCGCAGCCCACTGGCCTCCACGGTCGTACGCCTGGGCACAATGGCGTTGAGTCCACAGGTCAAGCAACATGTTTCCGGGGCCGGTATCGAATCCGGTTGTCGGCACAGCGTGGCTGCCGCGAGGCGGCAGAATGCTGATGTTGCTGATGCCGCCAATATTGGCGATGACACGCAAGCCTCCTGCAGCGAACAGGTCTTGATGAAATGCCGGTACCAAGGGCGCGCCCTGACCACCCGCAGCGACGTCGCGACTGCGAAAGTCGACGACGACATCAATGCCCGTCAATTCTGCGAGCAGCGCGCCGTTGTTCGTTTGGCGGGTATAGCCGAGTTCAGGGCGGTGGCGTATGGTCTGGCCATGTGCGCCGATGGCGACGACCTGATCTGAAGTGATGCCAGCACTTGTCAGGAGTTGTCTGACACAGGCGGCATAGCACGTCGCCAACTGATTTGCGGCCAGCGCCTCATGATGCAGGTCATCTGCTCCTGGATGCTGGAGTGCAAGCAGCGTGCTGCGCAGGTTCTCCGGAAAATCAACGTGGCCAGCCGACAGCACCTGCACCTGACAGCCGTCGACGTGTTCATCAATGCTCGCCAGCACGCCGTCGGCACCATCGAGACTGGTGCCGGACATCAGTCCGATGAACAATGGCATTGGTCGATTACCTGAGTGCCAGCTTCAGCGCATTTTCTTCCTGATGCAGCAACACGAAACGGTGCGTCATGTCGCCAGCGACAGTGCGAAAGCGTTTCAAGTCCGCGTTATTCAATGCCTGTACGCTCGGGATGTCGACCGACATCGGATCACGTGCTTTGGCAGCAACCCGGAATTCATAGTGCAGGTGAGGGCCGGTAGCCCATCCGGTCGATCCGACATAACCGATGACATCACCCTGGCTGACTCTTTCACCCTTGCGCAGGCCAGCAGCAAAGCGGCTCATGTGTGCGTAGGCGGTCGTGATATTGGACCAATGTTTGAGTATGACGATATTGCCGTAACCGTTTTGAGTAGCCACCGTCTCCACGACGCCATCTGCTGAGGCGTGGATGGGCGTGCCGGTTGCGCCGGCGAAATCAACGCCAGTATGTTGTTTCCACTGGCCTGAAATCGGATGTTTCCTCATCGAAAAAACGGATGAAATTCGTGAAAATTTAATCGGGGATTTCAGGAAGGCTTTTTTCAGCGACTTGCCTTCAAACGTGTAATAGCCGCCGCCGAGGCGCGGTTCCACATCGTCGAACCAGATCGATTTATAGTTTTTCTTTCCATTCTGAAATTCACCAGCAAGGATGCGGCCGCCGCGTACGAACTCGCCGTTTTGCCAGAAAGTTTCATAGACGATATCGAAGCGATCACCGCGTTGCAGGTCAGAGGCGAAGTCGATATCGGTGGCGAACATGTCAACGATTTGTCGTGCCACATTGTCTGGAATTTGTGCCGCATCGGTTGCGGCAAACAGTGAGGACTGGATCTCGCCCGCGTGCATTTCAACACGACGCTCGAGCTCCATCGGTGCTTCGTTAGCCTTGAAGTGTTCACCATCACGGGTGATCATCAGATTTTTAGTCGTGTCATTGCGCTCGTCGGTGAGCATGCTCAGCCACTGCAACTGACCGTCTTCGCTGATACTTGCCTGGATGCGTTTGCCCGATTTGAGTTGTAATACGCCTCGTGCGACAGGGTCGGATTTGATGAAGGATTCTGCCGCATCATCGTCGATGCCAAGTCGAATCAGGACAGTGCCCAGCGTATCGCCGGAACGAATTTTTTCTTCGACAACATACGTTTGCGGAGACTGTTCGAGACTGGCGATCTGGTCGGCAATGTCGGGCAGGTTCAGCTCGTGGGCGATTGATCGGACCGGAATGTCGGAAGCATCGGGTGCCAATGGTGCGACAGCGGCAGCTCCGAATGCACAGATGGCCAGGAACAGCGCCGAGGCGGAGATGATGCGTGTCTTGCGAGAGGTACCAACAAAATGGCGGGCGCTATTGCGAATGCGATTGAATTTGTCTGAATTGAACATGCAATAAGTTAGAATTTGCCGTCTCGATTCACTTCTTTCTTCTTTTTGCTTTTGTAGTGAGTCGATGCAATGGTTGAAAGAAGTCTGGATTATACCAAACCAGATTTGGATTTCTGCCTCAATTTACTGCTTTAGATCAATGAATTCTGACCAAAAATTAAAAATAGATAAATCATTTACAACACTTGCTTCGAGGCAGCCTGCGCTGATTCTGTCGGACAGCGTACAGCACGCGCTGGCCATTACCAAGCGCGGCGTGGACGAACTGTTGATCGAGTCCGAATTTGCCCAGAAACTGGCACGCGCCGAGCTGAGCGGCAAGCCGCTGCGCATCAAGCTCGGACTTGATCCGACTGCGCCGGACTTGCATCTTGGCCATACGGTTGTTCTCAACAAGATGCGCCAGTTGCAGGATCTCGGGCACACGGTGATTTTCCTGATCGGTGATTTCACATCGATGATTGGTGATCCGTCCGGACGCAACATTACCCGGCCTGCGCTGACGAAAGAACAGATCGAAGACAACGCCAGAACCTACTTTGCACAGGCTAGTCTGGTACTGGACGCCGAGCGAACGGAAATTCGCTACAACTCCGAATGGTGTGATCCGCTCGGCGCGCGCGGGATGATCGAGTTGTCGTCCAAGTACACGGTCGCCCGGATACTCGAGCGCGAAGACTTCACCAAGCGTTTCAAGGCCGGCACGCCGATTTCGGTGCATGAATTGTTGTACCCGCTGATGCAGGGCTACGATTCGGTCGCGCTGCATGCCGATTTGGAATTGGGTGGTACTGACCAGAAATTCAATCTTCTGGTCGGGCGCGAGCTGCAAAAGGACTGGGGCCAGGAGCCACAGTGCATTCTGACCATGCCGCTGCTGGAAGGCCTGGACGGCGTCGAAAAAATGTCCAAGTCCAAGGGTAATTACATCAGCATCACGGAGCCGGCCAACAGCATGTTTGCCAAGGTGATGAGCATCTCCGACGTGATGATGTGGCGCTATTACGAACTGTTGTCGGCCCGCTCGCTGGCCGACTTGGCGCAATACAAGACGGAAGTCGAGGCAGGGCGCAATCCGCGCGACATCAAGGTCGCGCTGGCACAGGAAATCGTGGCGCGTTTCCACAGCCAGCAGGCCGCTGTGGATGCCCTGGCAGACTTCGACAATCGCGCACGTGGCGGGATTCCGGATGACATTCCTGAAATACAACTGAACGGCGCACCGCTGGGTATCGGGCAGCTGCTCAAGCAGGCCAATCTGTGTGCCTCGACGTCCGAAGCGTTGCGCATGGTCGAGCAAAATGGTGTTCGCATTGATGGTGCGGCCATCAGCGACAAGGCACTCAAGGTCGAGGCGGGCACCTTCGTATTGCAGGTCGGCAAGCGCAAGTTCGCACGGATCACGTTGTCCTGATGATTGGCTTGATCCAGCGCGTCACCCGCGCCAGTGTTGTGGTCGAGGGAAAGGAAGTCGGTGCCATTGGCAACGGCCTGCTGGTGCTGCTGTGTGCCGAGCGCGGCGACAGTGTGCGGGAGGCCGACCTGCTGCTGACCAAGCTGCGTGGTTACAGAGTGTTCGGTGATGCTGAGGGCAAGATGAATCGCAGCGTGGTCGATGTTGACGGGGCCTTGTTGCTGGTGCCGCAATTCACGCTCGCGGCAGATACGCGTTCGGGTACCCGTCCATCCTTCACGCCTGCCGCAGCACCGGATGAGGCGCGACGGTTGTTCGATTACTTCCTGACGCAGGCTTGCCAGTTGCACGGCACGGTCGCCGCGGGCGTGTTTGGCGCACACATGGAAGTATCGTTGACCAATGATGGCCCCGTGACGTTCTGGTTGCAGGTCAAACCAGTGGAAATTGGCGGTTAGTCAGCTACACTTCAGGGACCAAATCCCATGGACTTCAGGAGACTGCGATGAAATTGTGGAGCAATTCTTTCAGAGACGGTGGCTTCATTCCCGGTGAATTTGCCTTGTGCACGGTCGATCCGGTCACACACGTGACGCTGTCGGCGAATCGGAGTCCGCACCTGGCCTGGAATGAACTGCCTGCCGCAGCCCAATCGCTGGTCCTGATCTGCGTCGATCCCGACGTGCCATCGAAACCGGATGACGTCAATCAGGAAGATCGGACCGTGCCACCGGACTTACCGCGCGTTGATTTTTTTCACTGGGTGATGGTCGATATACCACCCGGTATTCATTCGATGCCGGCAGGACATTTCAGCGACGGCGTCACGTCGGGTGGCAAGTTCGGACCGCAGATCGTCGATGCTGTTTTCGGCAGTGCGCGTCACGGCCTCAATGACTATACCGGCTGGTTTGCCGACGATCCGCTGATGGCGGGGGAGTACTTTGGTTACGACGGTCCCTGCCCACCCTGGAACGATTCGGAAATCCACCGCTATGTCTTTACGTTGTATGCGCTTGATATTGCACGACTGCCGCTCGAAGACACGTTTACCGGTCCCCAGGTGCTGGCTGCGATGGCATCGCATGTTCTCGACGAGGCCAGTGTCGTCGCCATTTACACACTGAACCCGAGGTTACAGGAATGACTGCCCGATGACTGAACTGCTGCTGATCCGCCATGGTGAAACCGACTGGAACGCCGAACGTCGCTTGCAAGGCTTCCTCGATATCGGCCTCAACGATCGTGGTCGACAGCAAGCAGTCGCGCTGGCGCTGGCACTACGCGATGAAGCTCTCGACGCGGTCATTGCCAGCGATCTGCAGCGCGCGGTCCACACGGCACAGGCACTGGCGTTGCCGCGCGGCCTGACGGTGCAGACCGATGCGTGCTTGCGCGAGCGTTGCTATGGCGCGTTTGAAGGACTGCTCTACGATGAAATCGCCGGTCATTTTCCGCAAGCGCACGCTTCCTGGATGGCGCGCGAGGTCGATGCCCGCTTTCCGCCCGGCCAGCAGCATGCCGAAACGCTGCGGGAATTTTCAGCAAGGGCGGTCGACAGCATCATTGCCATCGCGCGACGTCATGCCGGACAAAAAATTGCTATCGTGACTCACGGCGGCGTGCTCGATTGCGTCTATCGTGCCGCCCGTGGAGTGGGCCTCGACAGCGTGCGGGACTTTGACATCATCAATACCGGCATCAACCGATTCCACTGGGATGGCAAGGTATTAAGTGTGCTGCAATGGGGCAACGTTGCGCATCTTGGCCAGGTAGCACTTGATGAAGCCAGCCAATAGGGCGTGTTACTCTTGATCACTCCGATGCCCGGTTTTCGAGTGACACACTCCTGAGTGACGCGCGATGAAATTCAACCTGTTTTCCCGTTTCAATTTGCTGACAACCGTGATGGCGACAACCCGCATCGCCTCGCGTCCGCAACGGACCGATAGCGAGCGTGCCAACCTCGCTGGTGCGTTGAACCAGATGCTGGAACAGTTGCCGCTCTCGGAGCAATTGTCATCTGGTGCCGAACAACTGTGTCGTGCAATCGTTGACGCGACGGGCGAATTACGTTTTGTCTGGATCGGGATGCGCGAGGAGCCTGTCATGAACGTCGCGCCACTGGTTGTAGAAGGTGAATATGCCAGCGACTGCGACGACTGGAGTCTGCCTTCGGCCTGTTTCGACAGCATCGTGCCGTACTCGCAGGCCGCCCTCGAAAATGTAGCGGTGCCCAATGATTTTCCCTCGCTGTTCGCACCCTGGCGCAACAACATGGATGGCTGCACCGCGCATTGTGCGTTGGCGATTCCGCTGCGTTCCGGCCGCGCCGGGGTGGCCGGGCTCATGGTGTTTTATGCCGCTGATATCGACTATTTTTCCCGTCTCGGACTCGTGCCCTTCCAGGCGTTCAGCCATGTTGCAGAATTTATCTGGAAACAATCCCACCTGTCGCAGTCGCTGACGCAGCAAATCGAGTTCGACGGATTGACCGGGCTGATGAACCGGCGCAAAACCGTATTCGTATTGACTGCAGCGATCGACCACGCCACGCGCGCTGGCGAGCCCTTATCCGTGCTGTTATGTCGGGTCCAGGGTTTCGACAAGCTCAACGACGTGTATGGCTGGTTCGATGCCGACGCGATTCTGGCGGCATTTGCCAGCCTGGTTGGTGCACGCATGGCACCGGCGGTTCAGGCAGGACGCTGGACCGGGGTCGAGTTTGTTTATATCTTGCAGGGATGTGATGCCGAGCAGGCCGGAGTGCTCGCTGGTCAGCTGTCGCAGTATTTGCAAGGGCAGGCAATTCACGTCAAAAACCTGTCGATCCGGCTCACTGTCGGGGTCGGTGTGGCGACACACACGCCCGCCAGTAGCGGAGTCGATGACCTGATCCAGCAGGCGATCCAGCAAATGCTGCCAGTGACACGCCCGCTGTTCTGAGCCTCTTTCTTGTGCCGTGGTCAGTCGCTGTCGATTGCCCGCTGTTGGCGCACCATGAATTCCTTCAACGTATCGATGCCGCGTAGTTGCAGGATCGTATTGCGTACCGCAGCTTCGAGCAGTACGGCAAGATTGCGGCCGGCTTCGACCGGAATGACAACCTTGCGAATCGGCAGTCCGAGCACCTCTTCGTGCTGGGCATTCAGCGGCAGCCGTTCGTAATTCTCTTCCAGCGTACTGCGTCGAACCAGATGCACGATCAGTTTCAGGCGCATCTTGCGACGTACCGCGGTCTCGCCAAAAATAGTCTTGACATCGAGCAGGCCAAGTCCGCGCACTTCCAGCAAGTTTTGCAGCAGGGTAGGGCAGCGGCCCTCGATCATGTTCGGTGCAATGCGGGCAAATTCGACGGCATCATCGGCGACCAGTCCATGACTACGCGAAATCAGCTCCAGTCCCAGTTCGCTCTTGCCAAGACCCGATTCACCGGTAATGAGTACGCCGACACCCAGCACATCCATGAACACACCATGCATCGTGATGTGTTGTGCCAGCTTTTTGGACAAGTAGACGCGCAGATAATCGATGACCTGTGCGGCAGCCAGCGGCGTGGAAAATAGCGGGATACTGCGCGCGTCGCACACTTCCATGATTTCCGGCGGCGCGTTAAGTCCTTGCGCAATGATGAAGGCCGGCGGTTCGCCGGCGACCAGTTCGGCGGTCTGGTAGCGCCGTGATTCGGGCGAGAGGCGCTGGTAATACTCGGTTTCCTGATGGCCGAAAATCTGGATGCGGCCCGGATGGATCAGATTCAGGTGACCGACCTGGTCGGCAGCCGATGCGGCGTCACCGGAAATAAGCCGTTCGCCACCGGCGAAGCCGGCAAACCAGCCAAGATCAAGCAGTTCGCGGTTTTCATCGTAAATTTGCTGGATGGTCAGCAAGGTCGTGGTCGGCATCGTGGCTCCTTGGCGGGGTGGGATTAGCCCAGGTCGTGCATGCTGCCCTGCCATGCAATCAGGCGGGTGTGAACGGAAGCCGGATCAGGATCGGTTGCCAGCATGGTACGGAATGCATCGTCTGAAAACATTTCGGCGATTTCAGACAGGATTTCGAGATGTTGCTGGGTGACGTGATCCGGGATCAGCAGGAACACCAGCAAGCTGACGGGCAAGCCATCGGGGGATTCAAACGGAATGGCCTCGCTGAGTCGCACAAAGGCCGCCAGCGGCGCTTTCAAACCCTTGATGCGTCCGTGTGGTACGGCCACGCCGTGACCCAGCCCGGTCGAGCCGAGACGTTCGCGGGCAAACAGGTTTTCGGAAACGCTGGAGCGGGCGATGCCGCAATTATTTTCAAAAATCAGGCCGGCTTGTTCAAACGCCCGTTTTTTGCTGGAGACTTCTAACCCGAGTACAACATTGTCGGGGGTAAGGATTTTGGCAAGGTTCGTCATATTTCGGAGGGATAAAGGCATCGCACGAAAGGTGAATTCGAGCGGATTATAGGCCTGTTTGTATGCTTGATTACAACATTAAAGCAATCAGAAATCACCTTTTTAAGCGCCTATGTCATGCAGGCATCGTTTGCCGACAGATACCAAATGGTAGATTTGTCTTTGCTACCATTACTTTAATGAATGCGCGTCGTCTATTGGCGTGCATTGCGTTGGTTCGGCGGCATCTTCCCGGTCGTGAAATTGCTCCGCCATGGATTGATGTCGAGCCCGCCACGTCGCGTGTAGCGCGCGTAGACTGCCAGCTTGTGCGGTCGGCAACGCGCCAGGATATCCGTGAAAATCCGCTCAACACATTGTTCGTGGAATTCATGGTGTTCACGAAAACCGATCAGATAGCGTAACAGACCTTCCTGATCGATGGCCGCACCGACATAGTGGATCTGCACACTGCCCCAGTCGGGCTGGCCGGTGACCAGGCAATTCGATTTCAGCAGATGCGACACCAGTGTCTGTTCAACCGCGGGTTCATGATGGGCCGCGTGCAGTAACGCGGGGTCGGGAATATAGTCATCGACCTCGATATCGAGCCGGTCAAGCAGCAAGCCATCGAGTTCGCCGAAGCGCAATGTGCCGAACTGATCCGGCAGTGTCAAAGCGATTTGTACCGGCGCGCCAAATCCGCGGGATAGATCGGTACGTAACAGTTCAAGCAACGCATCGCTATCGGCCAGTCGGGTCTGGTTGAAACTGTTCAGGTACAACTTGAAGGATTTCGATTCGATGATGTTGGGCGAATCGGCCGGCACCGTGATCGTGGCCATCGCGATGTGCGGTTTGCCGCGCAGGTTCAGCCACGACACTTCGTACGCATTCCAGATATCGATGCCAAAGAACGGCAACGTGCTGCCGGCACCCAGGCCGAGTTCGCTGCGCTTGTCCTGGCGCGCGATCGCAAACAACAGCGAGGCGTCATAGTGCGACTGATAAGTGGCCGGTTTGCCGAGTGGCGAGGCGTTTGCCGCACGCGGTGCAATGATGGTCGTGGTCATTCGTGTTATCCCAAAAACAGCTTGTAGACCGGGTTCGCGGTTTCATCGTGGAAGCCGTAACCCAGTGTGGCGAGGAAGTCGCGGAAGGCTTTCATTTCTTTTTTCGGCACCTGCAAGCCGACCAGGATGCGGCCGAGGTCGCCACCCTGATTGCGGTAGTGGAACAGGCTGATATTCCAGTTGGGCGCCATGCTGTCAAGGAAACGCATCAGCGCGCCCGGCCGCTCGGGAAACTCGAAGCGGTACAGCAATTCATCGTGCGCCAGTGCACTCTTGCCACCGACCAGATGGCGGATATGCGACTTGGCCAATTCATCCTGACTCAGGTCGAGCGTCTTGAAGCCATGCTTGTCGAACTGGATGGCAATCTTGGCCGACTCGTCGCGATTGGCAATCTGGATACCCACGAAGACATGCGCTTGGGCGGCATCGCTGATGCGGTAATTGAATTCGGTGACATTGCGCGGTCCGACCAGCTCGCAGAATCGCCGGAAGCTGCCGCGCTCTTCCGGGATGGTGACCGCGAAGACCGCCTCGCGTGATTCGCCGACATCGGCACGCTCGGCAACAAAGCGCAGGCGATCGAAATTCATGTTGGCACCGCAAGCGATGGTGATCAGGGTTTCGTTTTTGATCGGCTTTTTGGTCTTCAGCGAGCGTTCGACATAGGCTTTGGCACCGGCCACGGCCAGCGCACCGGCCGGTTCGAGAATGCTGCGGGTATCCTGAAACACATCCTTGATGGCCGCGCAGACGGCGTCGGTATCGACCAGGATGATTTCATCGACCAGCAACTGCGCGATGCGAAAGGTTTCCGCGCCAACCAGCTTGACGGCAGTACCGTCCGAAAACAGTCCGACATCGGGTAGCGTCACGCGCTTGCCCGCCTTGATGCTGCGTGCCATCGCATCCGAATCGGTGGTTTGCACGCCGATGATCTTGATGTCGGGACGCACCGCCTTGACGTAGGCGGCGATCCCGGCGATCAGTCCACCGCCGCCGATGGCGACGAAAATGGCGTGGATGGGGCCGGAGTGCTGGCGCAGGATTTCCATGCCGATGGTGCCCTGACCGGCGATCACGTCGGGGTCGTCGAATGGATGGACGAAGGTCAGTTTGAGTTGCTTTTCCAGTTTGAGCGCATGCGCGTAGGCATCGGTGAACGATTCGCCGAACAGCACGACTTCACCGCCGCGCGCCTTGACGGCATCAATCTTGACTTGCGGCGTCGTGGTCGGCATCACGATCACGGCATGGCAACCGAGCCGGGTGGCGCTCAGTGCCACGCCTTGTGCATGATTGCCGGCCGACGCACAAATGACGCCGCGTTTCATTTGCGCCGGTGGCAAGTGCGCCATCTTGTTGTAGGCCCCGCGCAATTTGAAACTGAACACGCTCTGCATGTCCTCGCGTTTGAAATAAATCCGGTTGCCAATACGCTGCGACAGCGTAGGTGCGAGTTCCAGCGGAGTTTCAACGGCCACGTCGTAGACGCGTGCGGTAAGGATTTTCTGCAGATAGTTGATGGTCATGAGAGCGCTGTCGGAGTGCTGCGTGGTGGATTCGGCCGTGACAGGTGCCGGATCATCACTGCAAATGGGAAATGCTTCGGACCGTCATTATAATGGACGGCCCCCGCCACCTCCGATGTTGATCGTTAGCCAGAAAAGGACACTCTTGATCCCCTTGTCGCACTGCTTGTCCAAGCGGCACCCATGATAGAAACCGCCACACTCTGGCTGCTTGCCGCCATTGCCGCCCCCGCGGTCGGCCTGACATCGGTATTCCTGATCAGCTTTATATCAGCTACCTTGTTGCCGCTCGGTTCGGAGCCGGCCGTGTTTGCGGTGATCAAGGCCAATCCTGCGCTGTTCTGGCCGACGATTCTGGTGGCAACCTGCGGCAATACGCTGGGAGGTGTAGTTGACTACTGGATGGGTTATGGTGCCAAGCAAGCGTTGGCACCGGACGAGTATGGCCGCTGGATGCGCTGGGTCCGGCATTTCGGGGCGAAGACTATGCTGCTGAGCTGGTTGCCGGTGGTGGGCGATCCGTTGTGTACGCTCGGTGGCTGGGCCCGTTTGCCGTTCTGGCCCTGTGTTTTTTACATGGCACTGGGAAAATTTTTGCGCTATCTGGCCGCCACTACCGTATTGCTGACTGTGCCGGACGATTGGTGGCGTCATATTGGCAACTGGTTTTGAATGTTTGCTTCCCCGCGTTCGTGGAAGGGTGTTCAAGTCTGGTGCAGCGCAATACGCTAAAATGCTTTTTTAGAATCCTGCAGGCAATTATTCGATGAACGCTCCGGCGCAAATTCAATCCCTCATCGCAGACAGCGGCCATGCTGCCGCGTCACGACTGCGTGAAATTCCGTACAACTACACCTCGTTTTCCGACCGCGAGATTGTCATCCGCCTGCTCGGTGAAGATGCGTGGAACTTGCTCGACGAATTGCGCGGTGCCCGCCAGACCGGCCGTTCGGCCCGCATGCTCTACGAGGTGCTAGGCGATATCTGGGTCGTACGGCGCAATCCCTATTTGCAAGACGACCTGCTCGACAATCCGAAGCGCCGTCAGGCGCTGGTCGATGCACTGAACCATCGTCTGGGCGAAGTCGACAAGCGTCGCATCACCACCGATCTGGCGGAAGCGGGCGATGCGGTCGCAACGCGCCGCAGTGCCAATGTCGAAGCGCTGCTGCGCGCGGCGCGCAAGGCGGTCGCGGATTTTGGCGAAGAATTCAAGCGCACCTATGATTTGCGCAAGCGCACCAACAAGGTTTTGTCGCGTTACACCCAAAAAGACAACATCAAGTTCGATGGCCTGTCACGCGTCTCGCATGTCACCGATGCGACCGACTGGCGCGTCGAATACCCGTTTGTTGTCCTCACGCCAGACTCCGAAAATGAAATGGCCGGTCTGGTCAAAGGCTGCATCGAACTCGGACTGACCATCATTCCACGCGGCGGCGGCACCGGTTACACCGGCGGTGCGATTCCGCTGACGCCGATGTCGGCCGTCATCAATACCGAAAAACTCGAACAGCTCGGTGCCGTCGAAATGACGCGCCTGCCGGGTGTCGAGCGCGATTACGCGACGATTTATTCCGGCGCTGGCGTGGTTACCAAGCGCGTTTCTGATGCGGCCGAAAAAGCCGGCTTCGTGTTCGCCGTCGACCCGACCTCGGCCGAAGCTTCCTGCATTGGCGGCAACGTCGCCATGAATGCCGGCGGCAAAAAAGCCGTGCTGTGGGGTACCGCACTCGACAACCTCGCCAGCTGGAAAATGGTCGATCCGAATGGCGACTGGCTCGAAGTCACCCGCATCGGCCACAACCTGAGCAAGATCCACGATGCGCCGATGGCGACCTTCGAGCTGGTCTGGACCCATCCGGCCGAACACGGTGTCGTCACTGCGCCATTCAAGACCGAGACGCTGAACATCCCCGGCCGCTCATTCCGCAAGGAAGGTCTCGGCAAGGACGTCACCGATAAATTCCTGTCCGGCCTGCCGGGTATCCAGAAAGAAGGCTGCGACGGGTTGATTACGTCGGCCCGCTGGATCCTGCACAAGATGCCCAAGCACACGCGCACCATCTGCCTTGAGTTTTTCGGGCAGGCGCGCGAAGCGATTCCGTCCATTGTCGAAATCAAGGACTACCTTGACGGCGAGACCCGCAAGGGCGGCGCCATCCTTGCCGGCCTCGAGCATCTCGACGAGCGCTATTTGCGTGCGGTCGGTTACGCCACCAAATCCAAGCGCGGCGTGTTGCCGAAAATGGTGCTGTTCGGCGATATCGTCGGTGACGATGATGTGGCCGTCGCGCAAGCGGCCTCCGAAGTGGTGCGCATGGCCAACAAGCATGTCGGTGAAGGCTTTGTTGCCGTCAGCCCGGAAGCGCGCAAGAAGTTCTGGCTGGACCGCGCCCGCACTGCCGCCATTGCCCGTCACACCAATGCCTTCAAGATCAATGAAGATGTCGTCATTCCATTGAACCGGATGGGCGAATACACCGACGGCATCGAGCGCATCAATATCGAGCTGTCGATCAAGAACAAGTTGCAGCTGGTCGAAGCCCTGAGCGAATTTTTCGAGAAGGGCAATCTGCCGCTGGGCAAGAGCGACGACGGCGACGCGATTCCCCCGGCCGAAATGCTGGAAGACCGCGTCACCGAAGCGCAAGCGCTGCTCGATAAGACCCATGCGCGCTGGACCTACGTGCTGGCCAACCTCGACCGTCCGCTGGTCGATGCCAAGGACGAGCTGGTCGCGCTGGGCTTGCAAAAATTGTCGGCGGCGTTCGATGAACGTCTGCTGCAGCAACCTGCCGCCACCGTATTCGACCTGGCGCAAGACCGTACCATCCGTATCTCCTGGAAAGCCGAAGTGCGTGCGCCGTTGCGTCTGTCGTTTAGCGGTGCGGCCTTCAAGCCCATCCTCGACGAATGCAGCGCGGTCCACAAACGCATCCTGCGCGGGCGCGTCTTCGTCGCGCTGCACATGCATGCCGGCGATGGCAACGTGCACACCAATTTGCCGGTCAATTCCGACCACTACGAAATGCTGCAGGATGCCCACGCCGCTGTCGCGCGGATCATGATCCTGGCGCGCTCACTCGATGGCGTGATCTCCGGCGAGCATGGCATCGGCATCACCAAGCTGGAGTTTTTGACCAACGACGAGATCAAGGATTTCCGCGCCTACAAGATGCGCGTCGATCCGGAAGGGCGCTTCAACAAGGGCAAGATGATGGACTTGCCGGGCATTGATGCCGACTTGCGCAATGCTTACACGCCGTCGTTCGGCCTGATGGGTCACGAGTCGCTGATCATGCAGCAAAGCGATATCGGCGCGATCTCGACGAGCATCAAGGATTGCCTGCGTTGCGGCAAATGCAAACCGGTCTGCGCCACGCATGTCCCGCGCGCCAACCTGTTGTACTCGCCGCGCAATAAAATCCTCGCCACCTCGCTGCTGGTCGAAGCCTTCCTGTACGAAGAACAGACTCGGCGCGGCATCTCGATCAAGCACTGGGAAGAGTTCGAGGATGTCGCCGACCACTGCACGGTCTGCCATAAATGCCTGACGCCGTGCCCGGTCGATATCGACTTCGGCGAAGTGTCGATGAACATGCGCAACCTGCTGCGCAAGATGAACAAGAAGTCCTTCAATGCCGGGACGACCGCGTCTATGTTCTTCCTCAATGCGACCGATCCGGCGACCATCAACGCGACCCGTCAGGTCATGATCGGCTGGGGCTACAAGGCCCAGCGCCTGGGTAACGACATCCTGAAAAAGTTTGCCAAAAAGCAGACCAAGGCACCGCCATCGACCCACGGCAAAGCGCCGATCCGCGAACAGGTCATCCACTTCATCAACAAGAAGATGCCGGGTAATTTACCGAAGAAAACCGCACGCGCCTTGCTTGATATCGAAGACGACAAGATCGTCCCGGTGATCCGCGATCCGAAGAACACCACGGCCGATACCGAAGCGGTGTTTTATTTTCCGGGCTGCGGTTCGGAGCGGCTGTTCTCGCAAGTCGGACTGGCCACGCAAGCGATGCTATGGCATGCCGGCGTGCAAACCGTGCTGCCGCCGGGTTACCTGTGTTGCGGTTATCCGCAGCGCGGGTCGGGCGATTTCGACAAGGCCGAAAAAATCATCACCGACAACCGCGTGCTGTTCCACCGGATGGCCAACACGCTCAATTACCTCGACATCAAGACCGTCGTGGTGTCGTGCGGCACCTGCTATGACCAGTTGCAGGGCTACGAATTCGAGAAGATTTTTCCGGGTTGCCGCATTATCGACATCCATGAATTCCTGCTCGAAAAGAACGTCAAGCTCGAAGGCGTCACCGGCACGCGCTACATGTATCACGACCCTTGCCATAGCCCGATGAAATTGCAGGACCCGCTGAAAACCGTCAACAGTCTCATCACGACGATTGACGACCAGAAGATCGAAAAGAATGATCGCTGCTGCGGCGAGTCCGGTACGCTGGCGGTGGCCCGGCCTGACATCTCGACCCAGATCCGCTTTCGCAAGGAAGAAGAAATGGTCAAGGGCGTCGACAAGGTCCGCGCCGATGGCTTCACCGGCGAGGTCAAGATACTGACCAGTTGCCCTTCTTGCCTGCAGGGTCTGTCGCGCTACGATGAAGATTCCGGCACCGATGCCGATTACATCGTCGTCGAAATGGCACGTCACATCCTCGGTCCGAACTGGTTGCCCGAGTATGTCGCCCGGGCCAATGCGGGCGGCATCGAACGGATTCTGGTGTAGCCGTGACGACGACCGTGCCCGCTTGCGAATTGTGCGATACCGATGGCGGTGAAGTCATCGTGCGCAACGACCACCTGCGCGTCGTGCTGGTCGACGACGCCCGCTATCCGGGTTTCTGCCGCGTGATCTGGAACGCGCATGCGGCCGAATTGACGGACCTGCTGCCGGCCGATCGCAGCATGTTGATGATGACCGTCTGCAAGGTCGAAACGGTGTTGCGGCAAGTGATGACGCCGCACAAGATCAACCTCGCGGCGCTGGGCAACATGGTGCCGCATCTGCACTGGCATGTGATACCGCGCTTCATCGATGATGCGCATTTTCCGGCACCGGTCTGGGCCGAAGCGGTACGCGTACCGACGACCTCATCAATAGCCGCGCGCCGTGCGTTGTTGCCCGCGTTACGTCGCGCGCTTGTGCATGCCTTGCATGCCTGACCTTTAACTTTTTCCGGATAACTTATTCATGACAGGCTCCAAGCAATCCCCACCAAAAGTCAGCCCGACCGGACTGACCGTGCACCGCAAGTCCCGCCTGCTGGAAATCGGTTTCAACGATGGCCAGAATTTTTCCTTGCCGTTTGAATTGCTGCGCGTGTATTCGCCGTCGGCGGAAGTGCGCGGCCACGGTCCCGGCCAGGAAACGCTGCAGACTGGCAAGCGCGATATAGATATCACCGCGCTTGAGCCGATCGGCAACTATGCGGTCCAGGCGCAGTTTTCAGACTCGCACGACACCGGCATTTATTCATGGGAGTATCTGCACTGGCTGGGCGAGAACCAGCCCGCTTTGTGGGATGACTACATGGCGCGATTGCATGCTGCCGGTCATGAAGGCGAAAGCGGTCGCGACCTGGTCGCTGCCCCCAAAAAAGCCTCGGGCAAAAGTTGCGGGTAGGATGGGGCTCGGTTTCATCGAGCTCACGCGGCGCACGGCCGAGCCCACTCCACGATATTTTTATTCGGATTAGTCCATGACCAACACCACCCACTTCGGTTATCAAACCGTCGACGAACAAGACAAGGTCCATAAAGTCGCCGAAGTATTTCATTCGGTCGCCGCCAAGTACGATGTGATGAACGACCTGATGTCGGGCGGGCTGCATCGTCTCTGGAAGGCGTTCACGATTGCGCAGGCAGGCATCCGCCCCGGCTTCAAGGTGCTCGATATCGCCGGTGGCACGGGCGACCTCGCAAAGGCATTTGCGGCCAAGGCCGGCTCGACCGGCGAAGTCTGGTTGACCGACATTAACGAATCGATGTTGCGGGTCGGGCGCGACCGGCTCTTGAACAACGGCTTGTCGACCCCAACATTGTTGTGTGACGCCGAGAAGTTGCCGTTTGCTGACAACTACTTTGACCGGGTCAGTGTGGCGTTTGGCTTGCGTAACATGACGCACAAGGATGCTGCCCTGACCGAAATGCACCGGGTACTCAAGCCCGGTGGAAAGCTTCTGGTACTGGAGTTTTCCAAGGTCATGCCAGCGTTGCAAAAACCGTATGACGTATATTCGTTTTCAGTGTTGCCATGGCTGGGCCAGCGGATTGCCGGCGATGCCGCCAGCTACCGCTATCTGGCCGAGTCGATCCGGATGCACCCGGATCAGGAAACGTTGAAAACGATGATGCAGGAAGCCGGTTTCGGCCGGGTCGATTACTTTAATCTCACAGCAGGTGTGGCAGCACTCCACACTGGAATCAAATTCTAGGGGCACCACATGAAAAAATATTTGCTGATAATGATGCTGGCCTTCGGCGCGCTGTCGATGGTAGCAACCGAGGTCGCAGCCAAGCGCATGGGCGGTGGCGGTTCGTTTGGCCGTCAATCACAAGGCGTGAGCCGGCAAGCGCCGAGCCAGTCTTCGCAAGCGGCAAGCCAGGCGCGTCCTGCCACGCCGGCAGCAGCACCGGGCGTGACGCCGCCGAAGCCAGCCAGTCCTTGGCGCGGCATGCTGGGCGGCGCGTTGCTCGGGCTGGGTCTCGGTGCGATGCTGTCGCACTTCGGTCTGGGTGGCGCGATGGCCAGCATGATCAGTACGTTGCTGATGGTGGGCTTGCTGGCTGCTGCGGCGTTCTTCATTTACGGCATGTTCAAACGCAAGACCGATAACGGTAGCAAGCCGGGTTATGCCGGCGGCTACGATGCTGGCAGTAACAACAACAGCAGCAGCAATTACACGCCGGAAATCGGTTCGCGCATCGAGCCTCTCTCACAACCGGCAGCACTGCAATCGGTACCGCTGGCCAGCGGTGCGGCGGCGGTACCGTTCGGCGTACCGGCTGACTTCGATGTGCCAGGTTTCCTGCGCAATGCAAAGACGTATTTCATCCGTCTGCAAGCCGCTTGGGACAAGGCTGACATCAACGACATCCGTGAATTCACGTCGTCGGAAATGTTTGCCGAACTGCGCCTGCAAATCCAGGAGCGCGGCGCGTCGGTCAATGTCACTGACGTGGTCAGGATTGATGCCGAACTGATGGGTGTTGAAACCGTTGGCGGCGATTATCTGGCCAGCGTGAAGTTCTCCGGCCTGATCAAGGAATCCGAAAATGCACCGGCCGAACCGTTCGCCGAAGCCTGGAATCTGTCGAAATCGACCACCGGCCAAGGTGGATGGGTACTGGCTGGTATCCAGCAATTGTCCTGATTGATTAGTGTCCGGTCGGCAAAACCGCTTACCGCCCGCAAACTGCTAAACTCGAACCGCCCGTGTATGGTCACTGGCGGTTTTTTTTATTGACGATGACACTCTCTCCACTCCCCCACGTTGCACCCGCCGCCATCAATCACTTGCTGGCTTCCGAATCCTGGGCGCGTACCCGACTCATCGCGCACGCCGGCAAGGTTGCCTGCTTTGACCTTGGCTTGTTCGCGCTGGCCTTGCAGATCGAACCGGATGGCTATGTCAGCGCCGCCGCCGAAGGCGCTGTCGCCAGCGTGACGATCCGTATCAAGCCCGCGGACTTGCCACTGATTCTGGCTAACCGGACACGGGCTTTTTCGTTTGTCAGCATCGACGGTGACGCCGATCTGGCCAACACGATTTCGCAACTGAGCCAGTCGCTGCGCTGGGAGGCCGAGGCCGACCTGAGTCGACTTGTTGGCGATGTCGCCGCGGTAAGGCTGGTCGCCGGCGCGAAGTCGCTGGTGCAGACCATAACCAGCACCCAACAAAAACTGGCCGAAACCACTGCCGAATATTTTCTGGAAGAGAACCCGATGTTGATGCGCCCGCAAGCGGTACGAGAATTTGCCACCGACGTGGCGCGCCTGCGCGACGACGTCGAACGCATGGCCAAACGCATCGCGCGCCTGAAAGGGCGGGCGCAATGAGTTTATTGAGCTTCAAGTTCCTGCGGGTTCTCAAAATTGCCCGGGTCGCCATCAAGTACGGACTCGACGATATCGCGATGTCGGGGCTGAAAATCCCGCGCACCGCCAAGCTGATTGACACCCTGATTTTCTGGCGTGACATCTCGGCACCGCGCGGCGAACGGCTGCGTCGTGCACTCGAAGAACTCGGTCCGATCTTCGTCAAGTTCGGCCAGGTGCTGTCGACCCGGCGCGACCTGATGCCGGCCGATATCGCCGAAGAACTGACCAGCCTGCAAGACCGCGTCCCGCCATTCGATTCCGAGCTGGCGATTGCGCAAATCACCAAGTCACTCGGGGCCCATCCGTCGGAACTGTTCGCCAGTTTCGACCGGGTTCCGGTGGCTTCGGCCTCGATCGCGCAAGTGCACTTTGCGGTGCTCAAGGATGGCCGCGAAGTCGCGGTCAAGGTGCTGCGTCCGGGCATGAAAAAATCGATTGATGAAGATGTCGCGCTGATGCATGTGGCGGCCGGTCTGGTCGAACGCTTGTGGGCCGATGCCAAGCGACTCAAGCCGCGTGAAGTCGTCGGCGAGTTCGACAAATACCTGCACGATGAACTGGACCTGATGCGCGAAGCAGCCAATGGCAGTCAGTTGCGTCGCAATTTCGCCGACTCGACCCTGCTGATGGTGCCGGAGATGATGTGGGATTACTGCTCGTCGGCGGTGATCGTGATGGAGCGCATGAAAGGGGTGCCGATCTCGCGCATCGACAAGCTGCTGGCCGCCGGTGTCGACATGAAAAAGCTCTCCAGTGATGGCGTCGAAATCTTTTTTACGCAGGTGTTTCGGGATGGCTTCTTTCACGCTGACATGCATCCGGGGAACATCCTCGTGTCCATCGAACCGGCCACGCTGGGCCGTTACATTGCGCTCGATTTCGGTATCGTCGGTACCCTCAATGACTTCGACAAGGACTACCTGTCGCAAAATTTCCTGGCGTTTTTCCGGCGTGATTACAAGCGCGTCGCCGAAGCGCATATCGAATCCGGCTGGGCACCGAAAGAAACCCGTGTCGATGAACTCGAATCGGCGGTGCGTGCCTGTTGCGAACCGATCTTCGACCGGCCATTGAAAGACATCTCGTTCGGCCAGATTCTGTTGCGCCTGTTCCAGACCTCGCGTCGCTTCAATGTCGAAGTGCAGCCGCAACTGGTGCTGCTGCAAAAGACCTTGCTCAATATCGAAGGGCTGGGCCGTCAGCTTGATCCCGATCTTGACCTGTGGAAAACGGCCAAGCCTTACCTCGAACGCTGGATGACCGAGCAGATCGGCTGGCGTGGACTGGTCGAGCGTCTCAAGGCCGAAGCGCCGCATTACAACAAACTGTTGCCGCAACTGCCGCGCATGGTGCATCAGGCGCTAGCGCAGGTTGCCCAGCCCAACGAAGATAACAAGGTCTTGCTGGTGGCCTTGCTGGCCGAACAGCGTCGCACCAATCGGTTGATCAGTACCGTCGTGTATTTTTCGGCCGGGCTGATCGGTGGCGTGTTGCTGTTGCGCTTTGTCGGACGCTGGCTGCTCTGGTCGTTCTGATGGCGACGCCGCATTTCACCGAACGCGATCCGCTGGCACCGGGTTTCTGGAACGAGCGTTTCGAGCAGCAATTCACGCCGTGGGATCAGGGTGGTGTACCGGCCGAACTGAGACGTTTCGTGGCGCAATCGCCGACACCATTGACGACGCTGATACCCGGTTGCGGCATGGGCTACGAAGTGCGTCATCTGGCGCAAGCTGGCTGGCCCGTGACGGCGATCGATTTTTCACCGGCAGCCGTGGCGATGGCGCAAGCCGCACTCGGTGACTATGCCGGGCATGTGCAGCAAGCGGACTTTTTCAGTTTTGAGCCAGCGCAAACTGTGGACTTCATCTATGAGCGAGCATTCCTGTGTGCGATGCCGCGCGCGCGCTGGAGCGCGATCGTCGCGCAATGGGCGGCACTGCTGGCACCCGGTGCGCTGCTCGGAGGATTTTTCTTTTACGACGATGCGCCCAAAGGTCCGCCATTCGGGGCCGACCGTGCCGCGCTGGATGCGCTGATGCTGCCGTATTTTGTATTGATCGAGGAGGTGCCTGTCGGGGACTCGATTGCGGTATTCGCCGGCAAGGAACGCTGGCAGTTATGGCAGCGGCGCTGAAGCATTGATTTACTAACGGCAATACCAACTTTCGCTATAATCCAGGAGCTGTTTTTCTCATCCACATTGCGCCCAAGGACCCGCCATGCACGCCCTCATCTGGTTTGTCATTCTCTACTGGGTGGTCTCGGTCGGCATCGGTCTGTATGCGGCGCGCTATGTCAAGAACTCCAGGGATTACGCGCTGGCCGGTCGCGCACTGCCGATGTCGGTGGTCACGGCAACCGTGTTTGCCACCTGGTTCGGTTCGGAAGCCGTACTCGGCATCTCATCGACCTTTGTCAAGGAAGGCTTGCGTGGCGTGATCGCCGACCCGTTCGGTTCCTCCATGTGCCTGATTCTGGTCGGTCTGTTCTTCGCCCGCCCGCTGTACCGGATGAACCTGCTGACCATAGGCGACTTCTACCGCAACAAGTTCGGCCGTGCGGTCGAGGTGCTGGTGACGCTATGCATCGTGATCTCGTATCTCGGCTGGGTGGCGGCGCAGATCAAGGCGCTTGGTCTGGTCTTCTATGTGGTTTCCGGTGGTGCCATCCCGATGGATGTCGGCATGCTGATCGGTGCGGGCAGTGTGCTGGTCTACACGCTGATGGGTGGCATGTGGGCCATCGCGGTGACCGACTTCCTGCAGATGATCATCATCGTGCTCGGCATGCTCTACATTGGCTGGGAAGTGTCGGCGATGGCTGGCGGTGCCTCGGTGGTGGTGGCACATGCGGCCAACGCCGGCAAGTTCGATTTCTGGCCGGCACCGACGTCGCGCGAGGTACTGTGGTTCGGCGCGGCATGGATCACGATGATGCTGGGCTCGATTCCGCAACAGGACGTGTTCCAGCGGGTCGGTGCCTCGAAGAATGAAAAAATCGCCGGCCGGGCCTCCATGCTGGGCGGCGTGATGTACTTCTGCTTCGCCTTCATCCCGATGTTTCTGGCCTACTCGGCGACCCTGATCGACCCGCAAATGGTGATCGCTCTGATCGACAAGGACCCGCAGCTGATCCTGCCAACGCTGATCATGACCAAGGTGCCGCTGATCGCGCAGGTGATGTTTTTTGGCGCGCTGCTGTCAGCCATCAAGAGCTGCGCCAGCGCGACGCTGCTGGCACCGTCGATCACCTTCACCGAAAACATCTTGAAGGGTCTGTTGCCGGTGCAGACCGACAAACAGTTTTTGCTCGGCATGCGCATCGTGCTGGTGGTTTTCACGGTGATCGTCACCGCTTTCGCGCTGCACAGCCAGTCGAGTATCTACAAGATGGTCGAGAACGCCTACAAGGTGACGCTGGTGGCGGCCTTCGTGCCGCTGGCGCTGGGGTTGTACTGGAAACACGCGACGCGACAAGGTGCGCTTGCCTCTATTCTCTTCGGGCTGTCGTCGTGGTTGCTGCTGGAATGGTTGGCACCGGATGGTTACTGGCCGCCGCAACTGGTCGGTGTCATGCTGAGCCTGGCCGCAATGCTGCTAGGGTCGTTGCTGCCACAGGTGAGCCGCGCGCCGGTAGCCGTGCAGCGGGGCTGATGTTTGAACGGCGTTGACTTGCCGCAATCCTCGCCGGTTCACCCCTGAAACCCTCTATAATCCAGTCTTTTGATCGCTCTCAGTCAGGGATTTTTTCATGCCGATTTATGCGTACCGCTGCGAAGCGTGTGGTTTTGCCAAAGATGTACTGCAAAAGATGTCCGATCCAAAATTGACTGATTGCCCGGAATGCGGCAAAGACACGTTCAAAAAGCAACTGACGGCCGCCGGCTTTCAACTCAAGGGTACCGGTTGGTACGCGACAGATTTTCGTGGTGGTGCCGGTACCAATGTGCCACCGGCCGCGCATGCAGAGCCGGCCAAGTCTGGCGAAACGCCTGCTGCAACGCCCGCGCCGGCGACTCCGGCTGTCGCTGCGGCACCTGCCAAGTCCGATACGGGCGGCGGTACGCCGTCGGCAACCTGATTTTTTGCTACGCCACTGCGGTGGCAACAAGGCCAGCTCATCATGCTTCGTAAATATTTCGTCACCGGATTGCTCATCCTGGTCCCGCTGGCAATTACGCTGTGGGTCATCAATCTGATCATCGGCACGATGGATCAGTCCTTGCTGCTGCTGCCGGTGCGCTGGCGTCCGGAAGTGCTGTTCGGTTTTGCGATACCCGGCCTCGGTACTATCCTGACCTTGCTGATCATCTTCGTGACCGGGCTTGCGACGCGCAATTTTGTCGGTAGTCATGTCGTGATCTGGTGGGAGCTGCTGCTGACCCGCATTCCGGTAGTCAACTCGATTTACTCCAGCGTCAAGCAAGTCTCGGATACCTTGTTGTCGTCGTCCGGCAATGCCTTTCGCAAGGCCGTGCTGGTCGAGTATCCGCGCCGCGGCAGCTGGACCATCGCCTTCCTCACCGGCGTGCCGGGCGGCGATGTGCGCAACCATCTGGTGGGCGATTTCATCAGTATCTATGTACCGACCACGCCGAATCCGACCTCGGGATTTTTCCTGATGGTGCCGCGTGACGAGACGATCGAACTCGACATGACAGTCGACGCCGCGCTCAAGTACATCGTTTCGATGGGAGTCGTCGCTCCCGAGCATTTCGAAAAAAAAATCATCATTGATCCTGCCAAGGGTGCGACCTGAAGCCTGCGGGCAGCGGTCAAACACGGCAGACACCTGAACAACTGAAACACTGAATACGGAAACCGAACATGTCCATGCGAACTCATTATTGCGGCCTCACCACTGAGGCGCTCCTCGGTCAAACTGTCAGCCTGTGCGGCTGGGTCCATCGCCGACGCGACCACGGTGGCGTCATTTTCATTGACTTGCGCGACCGCGAAGGACTGGTGCAAGTCGTCTGCAATCCGGAGCAAGCCGAGGTTTTCAGCACTGCCGAAATCGTGCGCAATGAATTTTGCATGCGCGTCACCGGCGTGGTCCGCCTGCGTCCCGATGGCACCGCCAACAGCAACCTGCCATCGGGCAAGATCGAAGTCTTGTGCGAGCAGCTCGAAGTCCTCAATCCATCGGTCACGCCGCCATTTCAGCTCGACGACGACAACCTCTCCGAGACCACCCGCCTGACCCATCGCGTGCTGGACCTGCGTCGTCCGCAGATGCAGAACAACCTGCGTCTGCGCTACAAGGTGACGATGGAAGTGCGCAAGTTTCTTGATCAGCACGGCTTCATCGATATCGAGACACCGATGCTGACCAAGTCGACGCCGGAAGGTGCGCGCGATTATCTGGTGCCGTCACGCGTCAATGCCGGTCAGTTCTTTGCGTTGCCGCAGTCGCCGCAACTATTCAAGCAATTGCTGATGGTGGCGAACTTTGATCGGTACTACCAGATCGTCAAGTGTTTCCGCGATGAAGATTTGCGTGCCGATCGTCAGCCTGAATTTACCCAGATCGATTGCGAAACCTCGTTCATGAATGAACAGGAAATCCGAGATTTGTTTGAAGGCATGATTCGCCTGGTCTTCAAGAACGCGCTTGATATCGACTTGCCGAACCCGTTCCCTGTGATGCCGTACTCGGAGTCGATGGGCCTGTACGGTTCCGACAAGCCCGACATGCGCGTCAAGCTGGCCTTCACCGACCTCACTGAAGTGATGAAGGATGTCGACTTCAAGGTCTTCTCGGGCGCTGCCAACATGCTGGGTGGTCGGGTCGTGGGTATGCGCGTGCCGGGTGGCAGCGCCATGCCGCGCTCGGAAATCGATGCCTACACCCAGTTCGTCGGCATCTATGGTGCCAAGGGGTTGGCCTATATCAAGGTTAATGAAATCGCCAAGGGCCGCGAAGGTTTGCAATCGCCGATCGTCAAGAACCTGCATGACAGCGCGCTGCAAAGTATTCTTGCGCTAACCGGTGCCCAGGATGGCGACCTGATTTTCTTCGGTGCCGACAAGGCCAAGATCGTCAACGATGCAATCGGTGCGTTGCGGGTGAAGATCGGCCATTCTGATTTGGGCAAAAAGAATGACTTGTTCGATGATGTCTGGAAACCGTTGTGGGTCGTTGACTTCCCGATGTTCGAATACGATGAGGAAGGCGATCGCTGGCATGCCGCGCACCATCCGTTCACGGCACCGAAAGACGGTCACGAAGACTTCCTCGAAACCGATCCGGGCAAGTGCATTGCCAAGGCTTACGACATGGTCCTCAATGGCTGGGAACTTGGTGGTGGTTCGGTCCGTATCCATCGCGCCGAAGTCCAGAGCAAGGTATTCCGTGCGATGAAGATCGACGACGACGAAGCGCAACTCAAATTCGGCTTCCTGCTCGACGCCTTGCAATACGGTGCGCCGCCGCATGGCGGACTGGCCTTCGGCCTCGACCGTATCGTCACGATGATGACCGGTGCCGATTCGATTCGCGACGTGATCGCCTTCCCGAAAACCCAGCGTGCACAATGTTTGCTGACCCAGGCACCGTCGCCGGTCGACGAGAAGCAATTGCGCGAACTGCATATCCGTTTGCGTGCGGTGGAGCCTGTCATCAAGGGGTAACCTGCAAAAAGTATGTTTCAGGGCATAATAAAAAGGCGCGTATTTTCGCGCCTTTTTTTTGAATAATCCGATGACCACACCCCAATTCAAGATCCCCGAATCCGTCCTCGTCGTCATCCATACCGCCGATCTTGAGGTGCTACTGATCCAGCGCACCGACAAGGCCGGTTTCTGGCAATCCGTGACCGGTTCCAAGGATGCCCTCGACGAACCATTGGCCTTCACCGCAGAACGCGAAGTGGCCGAAGAAACCGGCATCTTCATCAGCGCAGCCGGCGCACCGTCACCGGCCGACCTGCGTGACTGGCAGCTGGAAAACCTCTACGAAATCTACCCGGTCTGGCGGCACCGCTATGCGCCCGGCATCACGCGCAATACCGAACACGTGTTCAGTCTGCAGGTGCCACGCGATATCGTCGTCACTTTGTCCGCTCGCGAACATACAAGCTACCAGTGGCTACCGTATCATCAGGCAGCTGATTTATGCTTCTCTCCGTCAAATGCCGAGGCCATCTTGCAACTGCCTGAACGGCTGCGCTCACCGGAGTCTCCAGGGCCCACATGAAAATCCGTATTGCCACTTACAACATCCACAAGGGTGTGTCGTCGTTTGGCAGCAAGCCGCGTATCGTTGCCCTCAAGCAGGCACTGGCGACGATGCAGGCCAATGTCTATTTTTTGCAGGAAGTGCAGGGCCGCCATGACGTGCTGGCAGCGCGCCACACGGCATCGTGGCCGGGCCAGGCCCAGCATGAATTTCTTGCGGGCGATTCGTACCAGGCCGCCTACGGGATGAACGCGGTCTACGACCACGGTCATCACGGCAATGCGCTGCTAAGCAATTTGCCGATTGCCTCCTCGCGTAATCAGGATGTGTCGGATCACAAGTACGAATCGCGCGGCATCCTGCATTGCGTGATCCACCTCGACGCGCTGCCGGTCCATTGTTACGTGATTCATCTCGGTCTCTTCGCCGGTGGCCGCCGCCGCCAGGCTGAAGCATTGATCGAGGCCGTGCTGGATTCGGCTCCACCGGGTGCGCCGGTCATCATTGCCGGTGACTTCAATGACTGGGGCAACCACCTCAGTGAAGCGCTGCGCACCCGGCTTGGCGTGACCGAGGTGTTCGACGAACGCACGCCCAGCGTTGGCATGGGCAGTTTTCTGCGGCGTCTGCGCGGACCGAATGCGAAGATTCAGCCGGCGCGCACCTTCCCGGCGATGCTGCCATTCCTCCAGCTTGACCGGATTTACGTGCGCGGGTTCAGCATCGAATCGGCCGAAGTGCTGCATGGTGCGTTGTGGGCAAGATTGTCGGATCACGCGCCCATCCTGGCGACGTTGCAGCTGAAATGAGGCCGAGACAATGCGCGTGCGTCCGGTAGGTCTGGTCGCTGGCAACCAGTTACGCCTGCTTGAGTGCGGTGCCGAATTTTTCCCTGCCCTGATCGCGGCGTTCGATGCCGCCAAAGTGGAGATCCACCTCGAGACCTACATGTTTGCCGACGACCAGACTGGCGTGAGCGTCAAGGCTGCGCTGCTGCGTGCGGCCGCTCGTGGTGTGGCGGTGTACGTGATCACGGACTGGATCGGTACCGGCCGGGTGCAATCGGTGCGGCTCGACCGTGACCTGCGTGCCGGCGGTGTCCACCATCGCAGTTTCAATCCGTGGTTTCGTCGTGGCCTGGCGCGTACTCATCGCAAGCTGTGTGTGGTCGACCGCAATCTGGCTTTCATTGGCGGCCTCAATATCAACGATGACATGATCTCGGATGACGCAGCGCGCATTGTGCTGCCGGAGCCGCGCTGGGACTTTGCCGTCGAGATCCACGGTCCGCTGGTCAGGCTGATGCATCTGGAAATCGAAGCGCAATGGTTGCGCATGGGTAGATTGAAACTGCTGACGCGTTGGGGCTTGTTTCGCGAGACCCGTTCCGCGCGCGAGGCCGGCAACGGCGGCGGTGCGCTGGCAGGACTGGTGATTCGCGATAACCTGCGCAACCGGCGCACGATCCAGCGGGTGACGTTGCAGGCGCTGCGCAGCGCGCGCTCCAGTGCAATCCTGTCGACGCCGTACTTTGCCCCGGGCCGGAAATTGCGCGAAGCATTGTCACAAGCGGCAGCGCGTGGCATTGACGTGACCTTGCTGCTCGGTGTCGGTCAGTTTCGCATGCAGGATGCGGTGGCCCGTTCGTTCTATCCCAAGCTGTTGCAATGCGGCGTCAAGGTGGTGGAATTCCGGCGCACCCAGTTGCATGCAAAAGTGGCGGTGGTGGACGATGACTGGGCCACGGTCGGTTCCAGCAATTACGATGGACTGAGTCTGTTCCTGAACCAGGAAGCCAATATCGTGATCCGCGACGTCCCTTTCACGGAGCAATTGCGTGGCCTGATCGAAGAGGCGGTCCGAGACGGCACCACCATCGCGCCCGAGGATTTTGCCCATGTCGGACGGCTCCAGCGCATCTGGTATGGTGCCGCGTACTTCTGTTATCGCAGCTTGCTGCGCATCGCTACGCTCGGGCGTTATTCCTGAGCGTGTGCTTGCGTGTCAGATTTTTACCCACGCACCCTTGTAAATGATTGGCCCGGTTGGCCCGTTCGGGTTAGGTGAACCGCCTTTGGGCTCCAGCGAGACCGCCAGCAGCGGGATCGCCTCCGGCGTCAGACCGGGAGCCAGCGGCAACGTGATCGTGCCATCGGCAGCCAGCAGACCGAGCGAGCGCGGTGCGCCGGTAGTTGGCACGGCCCACAATTGCAGGCTCTTGTCGGCGGCCACGTCCTGGCGATTGACCAGTTTGATGGTGACCTCGCGACGCAGCGGATCGCCGGTTGCCAGTGCCACCGGCATCGACTTGTCATCGGTCAGCATCGCCACATACGTGGTGGCTGGCATGGACTGGTCGACTTGTTTGGTCAGCAGCATGCCCACCAGAACGGTCGCCAGGGCAGTCGACACCAGCCCTAGCCCGCGCCAGAAAGCCAGATCGTTGCGCAGGCTGCGCCAGAATGCCATCCGGTCAGTGCGGGTGCCAGTATCGGTCGTTGCGAGCTGGAGCCGGCTGGCGAGCGTGGTCCAGACTTGCGGTGAGGGTTGCGCCGCCGGGGCGAGTTCGGCCATCGGATGCAGCCGGTCCTGCCATTGGGCAACGCAGCGACGCAGCACCAGGCTGTCCGTCAACAGGGCTTCAAAGCGGCGTCTGGCACCGCCCTTGAGCGTGCCGAGTACATATTCGGCGCTCAGCCGTTCTACCAGTTTTTCATTGTCGATAATGTTCATGCGTCTTCCAGCTTGCTCAGACAGACGCGCAAGCGCTCCAGTCCCCGGCGAATCCAGGTTTTCACGGTGCCAATCGGCAGTTTCATGTGTTCGGCGACTTCGCTATGCGACATGTCGTGATAAAAAGCCATCGCCACAGCTTGCCGGTGCAGCCCTTCCAGACGCGACAGGCAGCCTGCCAGTGCGGTCGATGCCTGCGACAACTGCAACGCGGCCAGTGGCGTCAGGTCACTACTTTCCATGGCATCCATGACGTCCTTGTCAAAGGTGTCTGCATCGAGCTCGACCATGTGGTCGGCCCGGCGCAGCATGTCGAACGCCTTGTTGCGGACAATGGTGGTCATCCATGTCATCGGCGCGGCCAGACTGGCCTGATAACTCGCGGCATTGTTCCAGACACTGACGAAGGCTTCTTGCAGTACCTCTTCGGCCGATTCCCGCTTGATCAATATACGCAATGCAAAGCCAAACAGTTTCGACGAGGTGGCATCGTAGAGTGCCCGAAAGGCGTTCGCATCTTTGCGTGCCACGGCGGCAAGCCAGATTTTCAGTTGTTGGGGGTCGGGGGATGACAAGGTGGAGTCCGTGTAAAAGTGGGCGCTTGAACTGGTCGGTGCATGTCCGGTGAAGCTGGTATTGAAACGGTCATGTTCCCTGCTATTTTTTCAAGAGTGTATCGCATGATTTGCCGGGAGCCGCTCTGGTTGAAACAGGATTTAAATACAGGCTTTACAATCGGGGTCCTCCTCACTTACCGCTCACTTCATGCTTAGCGCATCCGTCCGCATCGACAAATGGCTGTGGGCAGCCAGATTTTTCAAAACCCGTTCGCTGGCGACCGATGCCGTCGATAACGGCAAGGTGCGTCTCAACGGTGCCCGTACCAAGCCCGCACATAGCGTCAAGCCGGGCGATCTGCTGGTCATCCACAACGGCACGACCGAATGGGAAGTCGGCGTGCTCGCACTGGCCGAAGTGCGCGGATCGGCCGACATCGCGCGGACCTTGTATGCCGAAACCGAGCCCAGCATCGCCCGTCGCGCCAACGATGCCGAACAGCACAAGCTCTATCGCGAGCCGGGCACGACCATCAAGGGACGGCCCACCAAACGCGACCGGCGTGCGCTCGAGCGCAGCAGTTCCTAGCAACTTCTGACCCGAACACTGTCGTTTGTATAGAACGGCGGCTCTAAGTTCTCTCTTTACTTTCACTTCGTCGTGCATAATAGTACGAACGTACGATTTTTGACGTCGGTCGAATTCGCGACAAGGCAGTAGCAACGCAGTAGCACCTCAATGACAGGCACACCCGTGGCAACCAATAGCACCGAACCATCCACCCGATTCATGCGCAAAGGCGAACTCACCCGCGCCGCCATCCTTGATGTCGCCCTCGACTTATCCAGTCGGGACGGCCTCGAAGGGCTGACCATCGGCCTGCTGGCCGACAAGATGAACATGAGTAAATCGGGCGTCTTTGCCCACTTCGGTTCGCGCGAGGATTTGCAGATCGAAGTCCTGAAGCTGTACCACCATCATTTCGAGCAGGAAGTGTTTTACCCCAGCGTGAAAGAAGCGCGCGGACTGCCTCGCCTCAAGGGCATGTTCGCGCGCTGGGTCAAGCGTGTCACGGTCGAGATCGCCTCGGGTTGCATCTACATCAGCGGGGCGGTCGAATACGATGACCGTCCGGGTGCCATCCGCGAAGAACTCGAAGCGATGGTGCTGGCGTGGCAAACGGCGCTGTTTCGCTGCGTCGAGCAAGCCACCGAGATGGGCCATTTGCGCGCCGATACCGACCCGCAGCAAATGGTGTTTGAAATGTACGGCCTGATTCTGGCGTTGCATCACGACGCCCGTTTCATCAAACGTCCCGGCAGCGTCGAACGGGCCCAGCTGGGTTTCGAACGACTGATGCAGAGTTACCAGAATGCCGCGCCGCCAGCACCGGGCGCAAACGAACAATCACCTCCCGCTGTCACCTAGACAGCCTGAACAACATTCCCATCCAGGAGAACACCATGGGCCAGTACATCGCACCGTTACGTGACATGCAATTCGTTTTACATGAACTGCTGCAAGTGGAAGACGAACTCAAAGCCATGCCCAAGCATGCCGAGACCAACCGCGAACTGATCGACCAGGTGCTGGAAGAGGGCGGCAAGTTCACCTCGCAAATCCTGTTCCCGCTGAATCATTCGGGCGAC
Organism: Actimicrobium sp. CCI2.3; assembly: GCF_035019065.1. Classification (NCBI taxonomy): domain Bacteria; kingdom Pseudomonadati; phylum Pseudomonadota; class Betaproteobacteria; order Burkholderiales; family Oxalobacteraceae; genus Actimicrobium; species Actimicrobium sp. CCI2.3. Next base: position 71,498 of record NZ_JASJWR010000021.1, read on the forward strand.
CGCGAAGGCTGTCACCTCGATAAAGTCACGCATGAAGTGACACCACCAAAAGGCTTCAAGGCGGCCTATAAACAATATGTCGAAGCCGGCTGGCCGTCGGTCTCGTGCGACCCCGAATACGGCGGTCAAGGCTTGCCGCTGGTGGTCAATAACTCGTTCTACGAAATGATGAATTCGGCCAATCAGGCCTGGACCATGTACCCCGGCCTGTCGCACGGCGCGTATGAATGCCTGCACGAACACGGTACGCCGGAACAAAAAGCGCTGTATCTGCCCAAGCTGGTCTCGGGCGAATGGACCGGCACCATGTGCCTGACCGAATCGCATTGCGGCACCGACCTCGGCATGCTGCGCTCGAAGGCCGAACCGCAAGCCGATGGCTCGTTCAAGATCACCGGCGGCAAGATTTTCATTTCGGCCGGCGAACACGACATGTCGGAAAACATCATCCACCTGGTGCTGGCGCGCTTGCCGGATGCACCGGCTGGCACCAAGGGGATCTCGCTGTTCGTCGTGCCAAAATTCCTGCCGAATGCCGATGGGTCGGTTGGCGCGCGCAACCCGATTTTCTGCGGCGCGATCGAAGAGAAGATGGGTATCCACGGCAATTCGACCTGCCAGATGAACATGGACGACGCCACCGGCTGGCTGATCGGCCAACCGAACAAGGGCTTGAACGCGATGTTCGTGATGATGAATGCCGCCCGTCTTGGCGTTGGCATGCAATCGCTCGGCCTGACCGAAGTGGCGTTCCAGAACGCGCTGGTGTACGCCAAGGACCGTCTGCAAATGCGCAGCCTGACCGGCGTCAAGGCACCTGAAAAAGCCGCTGATCCGATCATCGTCCATCCCGATGTACGCCGCATGCTGCTGACCGCCAAGGCCTATGCCGAAGGCGGGCGCGCGTTCAGTTCGTATGTCGCGCTGCAGATCGACAAGGAACTCAATCATCCCGATGAAGAAGTGCGCAAGGATGCCGCCGACGAAGTCGCGCTACTGACGCCGATCATCAAATCCTTCCTGACCGACAACGGCTGGATCGCCACCTCGGAAGCACTGCAGGTCTACGGCGGCCACGGCTTCATCGCCGAATGGGGCATGGAGCAGTACGTGCGGGATTCGCGCATCAACATGATTTACGAAGGCACCAACACGATCCAGTCACTCGATTTGCTGGGCCGCAAAGTGCTGATGGATAACGGCGCCAAGCTGCGCAAGTTCGGCGCGAAAGTACAAGCCTTCGTCGAAGAAAATGGCACCGATGAAGCGATGTCCGAATTCATCACGCCACTGGCTGACCTCGGCGACAAGGTCACCAAGCTGACGATGGAAATCGGCATGAAGGCATTCCAGAATCCCGATGAAGTTGGTGCTGCCGCGGTGCCGTATCTGCGCGTGGTCGGGCACATGGTGTATGCGTACTTCTTTGCCCGCATGGCCAAGATCGCGCTGGAAAAACAGGATGGCGGTGACAAGTTCTATCAATCGAAACTGGGGACGGCGCGCTTCTATTTTGCCCGCCTGTTGCCCGAGACGGCGATGCTGATCCGTCAGGCACGTTCCGGTAGCGCCAACCTGATGGCGCTCGACGCCGACCTGATCTAAGCAGGGTTTTCAACAAGTTCACCAGCCGCGTCCGGCTTTCCGGGTCCGGATGCGGCGGCATTTCAAGGATTCCAATCATGTCCAATTTCATCGTCAAAAAAGTCGCCGTCCTCGGTGCCGGCGTCATGGGTGCGCAGATCGCTGCGCACTGCATCAATGCGCGTGTCCCGGTTGTGCTGTTTGATTTGCCCGCCAAAGAAGGCATCAAGAATGGCATCGTCCTGCGCGCCATCGAGAACCTGAAAAAACTCAGCCCTGCGCCATTCGGCAACAAGGATGACGCCGCACTGATCGAAGTCGCCAACTACGAAGACAACCTCGACCTGCTGGCCGGTTGCGACCTGATCATCGAAGCCATCGCCGAGCGCATGGACTGGAAGCACGACCTCTACAAGAAGGTCGCGCCGCACATCGCGCCGAATGCGATCTTCGCCTCGAACACCTCGGGCCTGTCGATCACGGCCTTGTCGGAAGGCTTCGATGCCGAACTCAAGGCACGCTTTTGCGGCGTGCATTTTTTTAACCCGCCGCGCTACATGCATCTGGTCGAACTGATCCCGACGGTGGCGACCAAGCCGCTGATCCTCGATCAGCTCGAGGGCTTCCTCGCTTCGACATTGGGCAAAGGCGTCGTGCGCGCCATCGACACACCAAACTTCATCGCCAACCGTGTCGGCATCTTCGGCATGCTGGCAACCATCCACGAAGCCGACAAGTTCGGCCTGTCGGTCGATGTCGTCGATGACCTCACCGGTGCCAAGCTCGGTCGCGCCAAATCGGGCACCTTCCGCACCTCCGATGTGGTCGGTCTGGACACGATGGGTCACGTCATCAAGACCATGCAGGACCACCTGAAAGACGACCCGTTTTACAGCACCTACGCGACACCGCCGCTGCTGGCCAAGTTGATCGAGCAGGGCGCTTTGGGACAAAAAGCCGGTGCCGGTTTTTACAAAAAAGTGGGCAAGGACATCCTGCGCATTGATGCCGCCAGCGCGACCTATGTCGCCGGTGGCGGCAAGGTCGACGATATCGTTGCACGCATCCTGAAAGAGAAAGATCCCGCCAAGCGGATGAAGGCGTTGCACGACTCGACCAATCTGCAGGCGCAATTTCTGTGGGCGATTTATCGCGACGTGTTTCACTACATTGCGATCCATCTGGAATCGATTGCCGACAATGCCCGCGATGTCGATTTTGCGTTGCGCTTCGGTTTTGGCTGGAACCTCGGACCGTTTGAAACCTGGCAAGCCGCCGGCTGGCAGCAGGTCGCGACCTGGGTCAAGGAAGACATCGACGCGGGCAAGGCACTGAGCGCCGCGCCGTTGCCGGCCTGGGTATTCGATGGCCGTACCTGCGTGCATGCCGAAGACGGTTCGTACTCGGTTTCGCGCAAGACAAATATCGGCCGCTCCGAACTGGCGGTGTATCAGCGTCAGGCCTTCCGCGCACCCGTGCTCGGTTCGGGCGCAGTCGATGGCCGCACTGCGGGAACCACCGTCTTTGAAGACGAGTCGGTACGCATCTGGCATCAGGGTGACGAGGTCCTGATCCTGTCCCTGAAAACCAAGATGCATGTGATCGGTGCGGGCGTCATCGCCGGTCTGGCGAAAGCCATCGCCGAAGCCGAAGCCAACTACAAAGGCCTGGTGATCTGGAACGCCGATGCAGCCGAAGGCGGCGCGTTCTCGGCCGGTGCCGACCTGCAATCGATGCTGCCGCTATTCATTTCTGGCGGCATCAAGGCAATCGAACCGGAAGTGGTCAAATTGCAGCAGGCCCATCAGGCGCTGAAGTACGCCAACGTGCCGGTTGTCGCGGCGGTCTCGGGACTTGCGCTCGGTGGCGGTTGCGAACTGATGCTGCACGCGGCCAAACGGGTTGCGTCGATCGAGTCGTACATCGGTCTGGTCGAAGTCGGCGTCGGCTTGATCCCGGCCGGTGGCGGCTTGAAGGAAGCCGCACTGCGCGCCGCGGCCGATGCCAAAGGCACCGACTTGCTGCAATTCCTGAAAAATTACTTCATGCATGCGGCCACCGCCGCCGTGTCGAAGTCGGCGCATGAAGCGCAAAAAATGGGCTACCTGACAGCGACCGACGTGATCGTTTTCAATGCCTACGAATTGCTGCATGTGGCCAAGGTCGAAGCCCGCGCGATGTTCGATGCCGGCTATCGCGCACCGATGCCGTCGCTGGTGCCGGTGGCCGGACGCTACGGCATCGCGACCGTGTCGGCCCAGCTGGTCAACATGCGCGACGGGGGCTTCATCTCCGCGCATGACTACAAGCTCGGCACGATGATCGCCGCCATCGTCTGCGGTGGTGATGTCGACGAAGGCAGTCTGGTCAATGAACAATGGCTGCTCGACCTCGAGCGCAAGGCGTTCATGGAACTGCTCAATCATCCGAAGACCCAGGAACGCATCATGGGGATGATGCAGACCGGGAAACCAGTCCGGAACTAAGACGCGCAGCAGGGCGCAGGCCACCGGCCGCGCCCTGCTCTGACACCAACATGCAGTACAGGAGAATTCCATGAGCAAACAACTTCAAGACGCCTACATCGTCGCCGCGACCCGCACCCCGATCGGCAAGGCACCGCGCGGCATGTTTCGCAGCACCCGTCCCGATGATCTGCTGGTCCGCGCGATCCAGTCGGCCCTGCTGCAAGTGCCGGGCCTTGACCCGGCCACGATCGAAGATGCCATCGTCGGCTGTTCGTTTCCCGAAGGTGCCCAAGGTCTCAACATCGGTCGTATGGCCGTGCTGCTGGCCGGCTTGCCGAAGACCGTCGGTGGCGTCACCGTCAACCGTTATTGCGCGTCAGGTATTACCGCCGTGGCGATGGCCGCTGACCGGATTCGCGTTGGTCAGGCTGATGTGATGATCGCCGCCGGTGTCGAATCGATGTCGATGGTACCGATGATGGGTTTCCACCCGTCGATGAATATGGACATCTTCAAGGATAAGAATATCGGCATGGCGTACGGCATGGGATTGACCGCCGAAAAAGTCGCGCAGCAATGGAAAGTCTCGCGCGAAGCGCAGGACGAGTTCGCGCTGCAATCGCATCTGAAGGCGATCGCTGCACAGCAAGCCGGTGAATTCAATGACGAAATGACGTCCTTCGACATCATCGAACGCGTACCGAATCTGGCCACGGGTCAGATTGATGTGCGCACCCGCACCGTCAATCAGGACGAAGGCGCGCGCGCCGAATCGACGCTGGCGTCGCTGGGCAAACTCAAGCCCGTGTTCGCGGCCAAGGGATCGGTTACGGCCGGCAACAGCTCGCAGATGTCCGATGGCGCCGGTGCGCTGATTATCGTCAGCGAAAAAATTCTCAAGCAATTCAACCTGACGCCACTGGCGCGCTTTGCGTCGTTTGCGGTGCGTGGCGTCCCACCGGAAATCATGGGCATCGGTCCGAAGGAAGCCATTCCTGCGGCCTTGCGTGCGGCCGGCATTACGCAGGATCAGATCGACTGGTTCGAGTTGAATGAAGCGTTTGCTGCGCAATCGCTGGCTGTCATCAATGACCTCGGGCTCGATCCGGCCAAGGTCAATCCGATGGGTGGCGCGATTGCGCTGGGTCATCCACTCGGCGCTACTGGTGCGATCCGTTCGGCCACCGTCATCCATGCATTGCGCCGTAAAAATCTGAAATACGGGATGGTGACGATGTGCGTCGGCACCGGAATGGGCGCTGCCGGAATATTCGAACGGATGTAATAATTTGTGCGGGCGGCACGGAAAAATACTGCTCGGTATTTTAAAGTGCCCGCACGTTGCGCAACCCACCACAGCAGTACAGGAGACTAGATGGATATCTTGATCAGCAAGGAAGACCGCATCCTGACGATGCAATTCAATCGTCCCGAGAAGAAAAATGCGATCACAGCCGCGATGTACCAGTCCATGGCCGATGCCTTGCGCGATGCCGAGAATGATGCCGATGTGCGCGTCATCCTGATCACCGGCCATCCGCAGATTTTTACGGCGGGCAATGATCTGGAGGATTTCATGAAGAACCCGCCGCAGGGAATGGACAGTCCGGTACACCAGTTTTTGCATCAACTCAGCCATGCCAGCAAGCCGGTGGTCGCGGCGGTGTCGGGCGCGGCAGTTGGTATCGGCACGACGTTGCTGTTGCATTGCGACCTGGTCTACGCGTCCGAGACGGCCAGGTTCATGATGCCGTTTTCGCAGCTGGGATTGTGCCCGGAAGCCGCATCGAGTCTGCTCTTTCCGCAACTTGCCGGCTACCAGCGTGCCGCTGAAAAGCTGCTGCTCGGCGAAGCGTTCCCGGCCGATGAAGCCTATCAAATGGGACTGGTCAACAAAGTGCTGCCGGTAGACCAGCTGCTTGATGTGGCCCGCGCCCAGGCGACCAAATTAGTGCTGCTGCCGGCCTCGTCGATGCAAGTCACCAAGCGTCTGATGAAAGCCGGACAGACAGCGGCAATCGACGCGCGCATGCGCGAAGAAGGCAAGGATTTTGGCGCGATGCTGACAGCACCTGCAGCAAAAGAAGCGTTCGCGGCGTTTTTCCAGAAACGCAAACCGGACTTCTCGCAGCTGGACTAAGTGCTGTCAGCGGGGCCGGCGATACGCAGTGGGCGACGGCCCTGCCAAAAGGCTAACCTCTGCTACTGAGCAAGTTCGCGCGTCACCGCCAGAGAGATGGCCGCTTTTTCCATGAGGTTATTGATCGCGACAATATCTTCAGGGACGACTTCACGCAGGATATGCGCATCGCAAAAGTAGCAATCGATTTCAAGATCGGTGGCTTGCTCGTCGATTTCGCCGGTATGCGAAGCGCGCTTGAAAATACGGACTGCCATCGCACGCTGGGCCGCGCTTAATGTCATGTCTTGCATGTCGATTTCACTTTGCTGGCGCAACCACACACGCAGGGCCGGGATGTTGTCGCTGATAATCTTTCGGCTGATGCTGCTTAGTTCTGCCAATGCTTGTTCACTATATTCGTCCATGGTGCCCTCGAGAAATTCAATCGGTTATGCTTCTGATGTACTCTGAAACGCGTTTAGTGCCATTACCCTGATAGGTCGTTTGAGTGTTCAGATGGTTCCGTTGACCGCGTTGTTCATGCTGCAGTCAGCCGTGTGGGAGGTGTCCAGCCCACGTCATCCCGCCGTACTTCTTACAAGGAAACCAAACAATGGCCGCACAACCCGAAAACACCAGCATGGCGCTCTTCTGCGACTTTGAAAACGTCGTGCTCGGTGTGCGTGACGCCAAGCTCGCCGCCTTCGATATCAGCAAGGTCCTGGAACGGTTGCTGCTCAAGGGCAGCATCGTGGTCAAGAAAGCGTACTGCGACTGGGATCGCTACAAGGAATTCAAGGCACCGATGCATGAAGCGGCGTTCGAGCTGATCGAGATCCCGCACGTACGGCAGTCCGGCAAGAACTCGGCCGACATCCGCATGGTGGTCGACGCGCTCGACCTGTGCTACACCAAGGCGCATGTTGATACGTTCGTGATCATCAGCGGCGATTCGGATTTTTCGCCGCTGGTGTCGAAGCTGCGCGAGAACAACAAGCGCGTCATCGGCGTCGGGGTCAAGGATTCCACCTCGACCCTGCTCAGCGCCAATTGCGACGAATTTATTTTTTATGATGATCTGGTGCAGGTCATTGCCGCGCGCAAGAAAGCGGTCGTGAAAAAGCCGGCTGCGGTCAAAGGCGAGGGGAAAAGCGGCAACCGCGAAGCCAAATCCGTGGTCGTGAAATCCGAAGAAGACAAGCGTGCCGACCTGCTGGAATTCCTGACCAATACCGTCGAGGCATTGATCGCCGAGCGTGGTTCGGATGAAAAAATCTGGGCCTCGATGGTGAAGTCGACGATGCAGCGCCGTCGACCGGGCTTCAATGAGTCGGCCTATGGCTATCGCTCGTTCAAGGAACTGGTCGAAGATGCGCAGCGCCACAAACTGCTGGTCATCATACTCGATGAAAAAGCGTCGCAATACACGATTCGTCTGGCCGCTGCCGAGGACTGATTCGGCCCTGGTTACGGGCTCCCGGCTGGGCCACCTGGAACGATGCGCATGTTGCTGAGAATTTCATGCAATTCGGCCCGGTTATAGGCGGCCCGCATCGCATCCTTGGTGCTGATGGTTTTTTTGACGACCAGTTGGGTCAGCGAATCGTTGAGGCTGCGTGACATGTTGTCTTCCTTGCGCTTCATGTAATCAGCCAGCATGTGGAACTTTTCGCGATCGGCGATCAGGTGGGCGATTTGCTGGTGGTCGTTGAACAGCAGTTCGCTGGCCAGTACCAGTGAGTCGCCATGTTCGGTCGGCACCAGGGTCTGGCTGATGACGCCAATGAGCGAGGTGGCCAGTGTGGCGGCACGCTGTGCGCGCTGCTCGGGCCCAAAAAAAGCCAGCAACTTCGACAGCGCACTGAGGGCGCTGTTGGTATGCATGGTCGCAAGCACCAGATGGCCGGATTCGCCGGCATGCAGCAAGGTGTCGGCGGTGTCGAAATCGCGGATTTCGCCGACCATCAGGATGTCCGGATTTTGCCGCATGGCTTCGCGCAGGCCGGACGAAAAACTGGCCGTGTCGGTCGGCACTTCCTTGTGCGAGATGATCGACTGCTTGCGCTCAAGCAGATACTCGATCGGCTCCTCGATCGTGATGATGTGGCCGCTGCGGGTACTGTTGAAATGGTCCAGCATCGCGGCGATCGTGGTGGTCTTGCCCGATCCGGTCGGGCCGGTGACCAGGATGATGCCGCGGGTGGCTTCGAGCATGTTGCGCACGTACAGCGGCAAGCCGGTTTTTTCCATCGCGATCGGGTGCAGCGGCAGGCGACGGATCGCAATCGTGATTTTTTCACGGGACCCGCTGGTGTACACGTTGCAACGTAGCCGGCATTGCGTGAGCAGGAATGACCGGTCGATCGCCCCGCCCGCGACTTTTTCTTCCCACTCGGGATCGATGGCCGTGAGCAGCGGTAGCAGTTCTTCGCGCTGCACCGGTTCGGCATTCATCGCTTGCCATTTGCGCGGCGTCTTCACCATCATCGGCATGTCCTGCTCGATGTGAATGTCGGTGAACACCTGGCCGATGCTGACGAGTTCGATGATCTCTTGCAGCAGGTCGCGAAACAGGACGGTGGGGTCAGTCATCAGGATTCTCCGTTGCAATGGTCAACGCGGCAGGTTGCGATACACCCGTCGCGCATAAGCAGCCCGTTGTGCCGGCTGGCTTGAGTTGTAGGCACCGACGGCGTCCCACGAGTTGCCAAGTCGCTGCATGTTCTGCGACAAAATCCACGCGCCCACATGGATGCTGGTGCACGGGTCGCGCAACTGCTGCTCGCCGATACCGTACTGTCGCAGCAGCGGAAACCAGCGGCTGTTGATCTGCATCAGGCCAAGGTCATAGCTGCCATTGCGATTGCGATTGATCGCATTGGGATTCATGCTGGACTCGGTGCGCGCGATGGCCACCAGCATCGCCGGGTTGACGTTGTAGCGCTGGGCGGCTTCTTCCCAGCAGGCGTGGGCGGCGGGGGCGACGGACAGCAGTAACAGCGCCGTGAAAAAGGCCAGGTGCATTGGTATGGGGCGGTATGACGGTGGCATGTTAGGGCGCAGTCAGTGAGTTAGTCGTTTCATATACTAGATAGTCACTTGTAATCGAGGGTCCTAAATGTTTGCATATAAGAAAATTGCCGTTAACATCCGATGCTAGGGTACCTGGCCCTAAATTGTTAGGAGGAGGTAAGCTACTGTTGCATTCTTGACCCGCACTATGGAGTGGACGGCCAAAAAAGCCATAAATGCTGGCTTTGATAAACTGATTCACACCTACAGACTTAGCGAAGTTTGCGTCCTCACGCACGTTCAGAATTCCGGTGGAGTGGGGGTATTTGGAGCTTGCCCGGTACCAGTGTGTACAAATTTATGTGCAGTAACGTCTTGCCATATGGTCACGTCACGATCCACCGTTACATCATTACGTACGGTTAGAAATCCTGGTATATCTATGCTCCCTGTATTATCCTCACCCAGCCTATACCAACCGTAAGTGCCCATCACCCAAGCTATACCCGTATCCCTAACGACATACACGTCGCCTAGCACTGGTGGAGTAATTAATGAGGTCAAATTCGTGAGGCTGTCCACGGGTGCTTTCCAGGACGAGGAGTTAGCTAGCGGTTCGGTCCACTTTCGGGTGTTGAGGTCGCATAGGAGCATTTTTCCGGTGCCTTGCTCCATCGCGAGCGCAGGGGTTGCGTCACAATCCGAATTGGCAAGTTTGAGGGCTTGATCGGCCATCCCAATTGGCTCCGACATTGTGTTGTATGCGGAGTTGCCGATGTTATGTCGATACAGGAAATCGGCCGTTGACGGGCCTGCACCATAGAACAGGGCTGTGGCCAGATGGCCGTTTCCGGCCTGGTAGGCAGAGCACTTTGCCGTAAGAAAATCGCTCAGCTTCGGCGCTCCCGTAGAATTGTTCAGCGTCCAGCTTCCATAGGCACCACGGGCGATCAGCTTCCCCGAGGCCGGGTCGCGGGTTATGGTCCCACCGCCTGTTCCAGCGTTAGCCGCTACGTAACCAATGTCGGCGTCAGAAATCTCCGTTCCTCCCTCGGTGACCAGCAGGACTTCCAGTTGGGCTAAGCTACTTTTGCGAACAAGCATGCAGGGTGTTTGCTGGTATGCATTCGTCGCGGTAAAGCTAGCGGGTAAATAAGCGCCCCCCTTCAGGGTTCCCACTGAGACGGATATGGTGTCGCCGACTGTGCTGATATTGGTTAGCAGTGTGGGGTATTTGTCATCCAGATAGCGTTTGGCAGCATCAGAAAAAAGGGTTTGGTACTGGGCTGTTTGCTGGCCTTTGGTATCTTGCAGCGAGCTGTCCAGAATCGTGGTCAACCCGAGCAGCATGCCCATACCGATGCCCAGTACAGCCATCATTTCCAGCAGCGAAGAACCAAGTTGTGATTGTCGTTTCATGATGTCTCCATTCCTGACAGGCCAGCCAGATGGCGGCAAAATTGATGATGAGGGTCAATCCGACTACCGCTGATGTGTCTGGTGACCCGCTGCCGCACACGTTGCAACGCAGCCGGCATTGCGTGAGCAGGAATGACCGGTCGATCGCCCCGCCGGCGACTTTTTCTTCCCACTCGGGATCGATGGCCGTGAGCAGCGTTAGCAGTTCTTCGCGCTGCACCGGTTCGGCATTCATCGCTTGCCATTTGCGCGGCGTCTTCACCATCATCGGCATGTCCTGCTCGATGTGAATGTCGGTGAACACCTGGCCGATGCTGACGAGTTCGATGATCTCTTGCAGCAGGTCGCGAAACAGGACGGTGGGGTCAGTCATCAGGATTCTCCGTTGCAATGGTCAACGCGGCAGGTTGCGATACACCCGTCGCGCATAAGCAGCCCGTTGTGCCGGCTGGCTTGAGTTGTAGGCACCGACGGCGTCCCACGACTTGCCAAGGCGCTGCATGTTTTGCGACAGAATCCACGCGCCCACATGGATGCTGGTGCACGGGTCGCGCAACTGCTGCTCGCCGATACCGTACTGGCGCAGCAGAGGAAACCAGCGGCTGTTGATGTGCATCAGGCCAAGGTCGACGCTGCCATTGCCATTGCGATTACGATTGATCGCATTGGGATTGAGGCCCGACTCAGTGCGCTCGATGGCCACCAGCATCGCCGGGTTGATGCCGTAGCGCTGGGCGGCTTCGTCCCAGCAGGCGTGGGCGGCGGGAGCGGCAGACAGCAGTAACAGCGCCGTGAGAATGGCCGGGTGCATTGGAATGGAGCAGTATGACGTTGGCATGTTATGGCGCAGTCAGTGAGTTAGTCGCTTCTTATACTAGATAGTTACTTGTAATCGAGGGTCCTAAATGCTTGCATATGAGAAAATTGTTGATAATATCCGGGGCTAGGCTACCTGGTCCCAAATTGTCAGGAGGAGATAAGCTAGTGCTGCATCCTTTACCTGCGCAATGGAGTGGACGGCCAAAAAATCTATAAATACTGTCTTTGACAAATTGATTCACATCTACAGACTTAACGAAGTTCGAGTCTTCACGCACGTACAGTTATCAGTCGCAAATACCACCACGATGATCCGTGCAAGAAAAAGTTTGTGCAGAAAAGGTGTTGCCTACATGCACGTTTCCGGACATGATCCACGCATCTTTGTGATCCTTTAGAGATCCCGGTACCTCCAAGCCCCCATTTTTATCCTGTCCCAGCGGATACCAACCGGCAGTGCCCTTCACGTGGGCTATACCGTCGTTAACCGCGACATACACGTCGTCTGTCGTAGCGGTCGGTGGTGGCGACGCGAAGCCGGGTACTGGGTCTTTCCAGTTCGAGTTAGCGAGCTGCTGGTTGGTCCACTTGTGGCTGGTAAGGTCGCACGTGAGTATTTTTCCGGTGCCTTGCTCCATCGCCATCGCAGGGGTTGAGCCACAAGGATTATTGGCGAGCTGAAGGGCATTATCGGCCATCCGAATTGGCGCCGACATCGTGTTGTAAGTGGCGTTGCCGATGTCATGTCGATACACGAAATCGGCCCTTGACTGACCTGCACCATAGAACAGGGCCGTGGCCAGATGGCCGATTCCGGCCGGGTAGGCAGAGCACTTTGCCGTGAGGAAATCGCTCAGATTCGGCGCTCCCGTGGAATTGCTCAGCGTCCAGCTTCCATAGGCACCACGGGCGATCAGCTTCCCCGAGGCCGGGTCGCGGGTGATGGTCCCACCGCCCGCTCCAGCGTTAGCCGCTACGTAACCAATATCGGCGTCAGAAATTTCCGTTCCCCCCTCGGTGACCAGCAGGACCTCCAGCTGGGCTGAGCTAGTCTTTCGAACCAGCATGCAGGGTGTTTGCTGGTATGCATTCGTCGTGGTAAAGCTGGCGGGCAAATACGCCAGCAGGTCGTTCAGTGATCGGGTCGTCGTTGAGTCAACGGGGAACGTGATGTCCTTTAATAGCGTGGCGTAATTGTCATTCAAATAGCGTTTGGCGGCGTTGGAAAAAAGGGTCTGGTAGTTGGCTGTTTGCTGGCTCTTGGTATCTTGCAGCGTGCTGTCCAGTATCGTGGTCAGCCCGAGCAGCATGAAAATGCCAACGGCCAGTGCAGCCATCATTTCCACTAGTGAAATGCCACGTTGTGATTGCCGTTTCATGATGTGTCATTCCCGATGGGCCAGCCAGCCAGATGGCGGCATTGTCCTTGATGGGGGCTGCCGAGTTGATGGTGGCTACTGCTGTCAATATGGCCACTAAATCTATCTGGTCAGCGCTGGTGGTGCCAGGTGCTTCGATCTTCTTCGTAACAATGTTGACACGACCGGCAAGCACCGAGCCTTGCGCCAGCGTAGTGATGCTATTGATAAGGCCAGGGGGCAGGCTGTCGTCAACCGAGTACACGACGATGGTGCCGTTATTGAGGACGACATTGCTCCACTTAGGCGGATTGAGTGCGGCATAACCGATCGGAAAAGAGCTCACCACCACTACCTTGTCCACGTTGGCGTAAATTGGGTCCTTGGCAGAATTGACCACTCCCGAGCGATAGCTCGCCATGTTGAGTGCGAGCGCGGTGACCCGCGCGGTGTCTTCCACGCCGGTCAGTGCAATTAGAGAGGTCATCGACGCGTAGCCGCTGAGCGACGCGATAATGGCGATTAGGGCGATGATCCACATGGCGGTAGTTTTTTGAAGTGGCGCTTATTGGACGGTCAATTGGAACTCAATGAGATGGTATTACTGGCGGCATTACAGGCTGTATTTGCGGCCACAGGAGATACCGGGAACGTGTTGATCTTGCTACCCGCATCCGTACCCACAGCAATTTCTGTCCAGCCAGTTGCACCGCTGATTGCGGCGATGCAGATGTCTCTCGGCACGGCCTCGTAACTGATTGTGAACGTGCCGGTGTTTCCAACTATTTTTACGGCACCCGACCAGTCGTTGGTCGCACTACCAGTTGTTGATGAGGTGGCTATCGTGCTGGGAAAGATTCCCGCATTCACGGCGGCAGCAGTGAAGTCTACCGTGCCGTAGTTGCCTACTCGCCCCATAAACAGTTTTTTTACACCCGTACGTATCGAGATGAGTTGCTCTGTAACCCGGTTTGCTTGTGCAGAGTTGAAGGCTGAATTGAGCATCGACACCGCTCCGAGAATCACGACGGCGGCGATCCCCAGATAGGCAATAGCTTCAAGCAGCGACGCGCCGCGCTGACGCCGGCCAAGGTCATTGAAGCGATGAGTGATGGCGGTATGTTTCATGATGAACTCCGATTCAGGTTAGGTTGAGGTCAACAGCATTAGTGTACTGCGCGTGTCATGTTGGTAAGTTCTTGCTGGATACCAAAAAATCCGGCGACCAGCCAGCTGATAATGACGGCCAGCAAGGCGATGGCGACGCCGTTCAGGACTTTCATTTTCACAGACACAGTTTCGACACCTTCTTCCATCCACTCGTCGGCCAGGGTTTTCAGGGCTTGCGAAAAGCCCTTGTATTCGGCGTACACACACAGGTCGTCGATTATTTCTTCGGAGGGGAACTGGTAGCCGGCATTACGAAAGGCTTCGCCGCAATTCATGCCGGATTTCACGCCGAGCAGGGCACCATCGAGGCGCTCGCGCAGCCATGGCTGGGCCATGTCGCTCAGGCGAACCAGTGATTTTTCGACGGTGACGCCGGCATGCTGCAGTGCCGAAAACGCCATCAGAAATCCGCTGCCGGTGACCAGTCGGTAAATCGAATACGGTACGAGTCGATCGATGTGTACGCGCAGGCTGCCGCACCAGCGCGGCATCGACCACAGCACCAGCGTGAACAAAAGTGTTAGCGAGAGCACGAAAGGCAGCATCCAGTGCTGCACGAGTTGCGACATCACATGTAGCGACTTGGCGACACCATGCCAGGTGGATGGATCGGAGACCTTGGCAAATTCCGGAATCACGCGGGTGCCAAAAACGTACAGATAGCAAAGAATGATCACCAGGATGGCAACCGGATAGGTCAGTCCGGAAATGATGACGGCCTTGATTTTTTTGCCCGCCACGACAACGTCGACCACGCTCAACAACGTTGCCTCGAGCTGGCCTGCCTGCTCGCCGGCGGTGACGATCATGCGTTCGCTGTCAGGTACCCAGTAGCCGAGGGCTTCGCCAAACATGCTGCCGTTTTGTACCAGGCGGCGGCAATCGTCGAGGACGATGGCTAGCGGCCCATTGGGTGTTTGGCCATTTTTTGTAGCGCGGTCACGTAACTCTTCCAGGATTTTCAGCAGCGGCAAGCCATTGGAGAGCATCTTCGCGACCTTGCGGTACAGGCGCAAGCGCACCGGTTCGGCAAATTGCAGCTTGGCCCAGCGGCGATTCAGGTCGAGTTGCATGTCAGGCCTTTTTCGCAGAAGCGGCCGGCTTGGCGCACTGGTTCAGCGGTACCAGGTGGCCGACGGTTTTTTCGGCCATGCGCGGATCGATCAGTCCATCGGCGATCTTGCCAATCGCATGTTCGACCAGCGTCTGGCCACCGAGCATGGTGCGCCAGTACTCCGTCGCGCCCATCTTGTCCCCCTTGCGCAAGTAAGTGCAGAGCTCGGCGTCCGGCATGATGACTTCAGCGACCACCGTGCGTCCTATCGTGCCTTTGCCGCCGCAGGCCTTGCAGCCGTCGCCGGTCAGGTACACCTTGGCTAATTTGTTGCCGACCGCTTTGTGCAGTCGCTCGGTCTGGGCGATGCTCAATTCGCCTTCGCATGTGGCCAGGCGGCGTCGGCAATGCGGACACAGCAATTTGACCAGGCGCTGGCTGATCAGGCCGGTGATGATGGTATGGTCGGCCGTCATCGCCAGTGGCAAACCGAGGTCGACCAGGCGGTCGATGATGGCGATGGCGCTATTGGCATGCACGGTGGACCAGACCTGGTGTCCGGTCATGGCGGCGCGCAGCGCGCTCTGGGCCGAGGCACCATCACGGATTTCGCCGATCATGATGGTGTCGGGATCGAGCCGCATCGCGTTCGAGATCGCCGCCGAGAACAGGCGCGAGCGTTCGACTTCAGTGGTGGCGTTGGTGACGGCCGTCTGGACGGCACCGGGGATCGGATATTCGACCGGATCCTCGACCGTGATCACGTGTATCTTGCCTTGCGATTCGATCAGTTCGCCGCTCAGGACCCGTTGTAGCGTGGTCGACTTGCCGGAGCCGGTTGGGCCGCTGATGATATTGATGCCGATTGGCTGGTCTTTCAGGGTCTGGATCTGGCTGGCGTGTGCCTCGGAAAATCCGAGCGGGCGCAAGTCGATATGGTCGCCCGCGTCGTTGTACAGCAGACGCAACACCATCAGGTTGCCTTCGCTGGTGGGTGCCGTCGCGATGCGTACGCCATAGAGCATGTCGGGCAATTTGTCGCGGTCACCGATGCTGGCATCCTGGCGTTCGGTCGGCTTGTAGGAGTTGTCGGAGACGGCCGTCATCGCGCCATAAATCGTTGCCAGCAGTCGCTCGCCATAGTCGCGGGTCTGACTGCCGACCTTGATCAGATCGTTATAAATACGGAAATAAAAGTCGGTACTCAGTTTGTTGACGCGGATGTGGATGTCCGAGGCGCGCTCGCGGCAGCCACGTGCCAGCAAATCTTTGGCGGTGACTTGCATGACCGTGTGTTCATGGTGGCGACCCGTATTGTCTCCGCCCCTGCGATACAGGGGGCCGATGACTTCAATGGCACAAAAGACGATCGTGAACGCGTGGTTGAGGCGTTCAAGCCTGGCCCGGTACGATTGCACATGGGCGTTGAGCGCCTGCCCGCTGGCGATCAGCAGACGTCCGTCGGACAGCAGGCAGAGCAACTTGCGCTCTTCTGCGCTGGCCTCGAAACTGCCGCTCAGGCTCAGTATCACGGACGACATCAGGTCGACTGTCGTGAGGATGACCGGCTCGGATGGCAGAGCCAAGTCATCCACGCGCTGCTTGTGGCGTGTGTTCATTTTCAGGGTTTCCTGACGGGTATTGGCAGGCGCGGCACCGAAGACGATGGTGGGCTGGCGGGCATTGTCATCGTGGTCGGTACGGCACCCGAGGCGGCTGAAATCAGCGTTGCATTGCCATTGCCCGGTAACAGGCGAACTTTGCGTCGCGTCTCGGCAGACACAGTGACTTCGTTGGTCCGGACCGATAACACGCGCATGCCATTGGGCAAGATGTCGCCGGCACGTACATCAATGCTGCTACCGTTTTCAAATAGCAGTGTGGCAAATACCGTGTCACCGATGCCCTCGATGGATTGCACGGTCGGGTCTCCCGGTGAGCCCGGGCGGGCACTCTGGTCAATGCTGGCCTGCCGCGCAGTGAGCTCGCTTTGCAATTGCAGGACTTTGGTCTGGATAGCGAGCTGGCGTTCCTGCGCTTTGAGTACCAGCGTTTCGGCATCGATGCGCGTGAGCTGATCGGCGATGGTTTCACCGCTCGCTGCCAGGCAGGGTTGCAGAGTAAATGGCAGGGCCAGGACCAGGATGCCCAGTAGATTATTTCGCATAGACCACTCCCTCAATAAGCCAGTTGCCGGAATTCCAGCTGATGCTGTCGAGTCGTACCCCCCGTTGGCCGATCAAGGTGCTGGCCATCAGCGGCGTCAGCATGCCCAGATCAGCGCTCAGGGTGTAGGTTTTCCACTCGATTTTTGGTGCGGGGACACTGCCTGCCCCGGGCGACACAGGCGCTGGCGGTGCGACCACTGGTGCGCCGGGTGTCAGCTTTAGCGTGACCCCTATTGACTGACTGATTTCCAGTAAATTGCGCAGGATGATATCGGCTGGCAGCAGGATATCTTTACCAGTTGTCTTGGGTGCGATCACGTCAGTACTGGTGGCCTGCGTGCCGCTGACGGCGACGACAGCAGTCGGTATTTTTTCAAGCAGGTAGCGCACATTGGCGCCGTTGCTGGTCCAGCTGTAATCGACTTTGTTGGTTTGACACTGGAATTTGTCGAGTTGCCAGCCCCCTGCTGTCAACGGAGCCAGCTTGGCCAAGCAGGCCCGCGCAAAATCGATTGCCAATGGCTTCGCAAGCCACGGACGCTCGTCTGACTGGCGGGCACTGGCGGCACTGAGCCGGGCTCTTGCTGCCGCGATCGCCAGTTCCTTTTCTTGCTCCCGTTGTTGATGCTGCCGAAAAAAATAGAGTCCCACACACGCCGCGAAGATCAGAGTTCCCGCACCTGCTGCTGCAATGGCAAAGCCCGGTGGGATGGTAGTTTTGACCGGCCGCAAGGAGGACCATGAACGTGTATGCAGGTGACCGTTTTTATGCTTTGGTAGCAAGGAGTCGAGCGTCTTCGCATTGAAATTATGGAAGCCGTATTGCTCCAGTTCGGGTTCGCCGATCACGACATTCCATCCGCCCAGTGCATAGTCTCCCTGCAGGCGATCGAGCACTTCCTCGCGGGTGCCGGCGAAGTCGCCGTTGGGCAGGAAGTTGGCATCGCGTACCGCACAGTAGGCCCAGAAGTCATCAGGCAGTTTGAATGCGCACAGTCAGTTGTGAGCCGGTTGCTGATGACCATCGTAATGGGCACCTTCGATGGCGATGGTCTTTGAAATAATGGCTGCCAGCGACTGCTGTCCGCGCTTCCCTCCATCCTTGCTGTTGGCATAGCCGGCCTGGGCCATTGCCTGGTCTTTGCGCAGCACCAGCAGATCCGCATCAATCCTTGTAGCAAGCTGGCAAGCTTCTTTCCATAAATCGCGCGGGCGCGACAGCGATTGCCAGAACAGACCGCACACTAAGCGGGTCTTGCCGATCTGGAGTGTGTGCAGGGGCATGGTCAGGAGGCCCGCATGGCGATCGGCGTAATCATGATGACGATCACTTCCTTGTTGGTGGTGGCTCCGACACTGCCGCCCAGTAACAGGTTGGAAGGCGTACCGACACCTTGCTGGTTCAGGTTGTCGTCGGTTTGCTCGAAGCCGCTGATGATCAGCGTTTCGTTGGATTTCATGGCGACCCGTTGCAAGAAATTACGGGTTTCGGTTTCCGGCGTTTCAATGGAGGAGGTACCGCTGCTGACCGTACGCAGCGCACGCAGTGACGAGATGTCGGTTGAAAACTGCAGGAGTACCGTGCCATTGTTGAGGACATTGGGCAGAATCGACATGTTGAAACCGGTCGTGATGGTGCCTGGTGTCAATGAAGTGATGAGACCGGCATTCGGTACCTGCGTGGTTTGCGAAGATTGCAGGTAAGAAGTCTGCTTGGCCACCTGTACCGGCACTGGCTGGTTGTTAAGCGTGACGACCGACGCCGAGGTTTCGCGCCGTACCCGGCCCTGCTCGGAGAGCGCTTCGATCATCATTGCGCTGCCGGCCATTTTGCTGGTGGCGGTATTGAGAATCGACGCCGAGAAGGCGTTGGTATTGGCGACCTTGGCCAGGGAATTGGACAGGCCGTATTTGTTCGTCAGTGTCTTGTACACGGCATCCCATTGGATGCCGTAGTTATCGCCGCGCGTGAGCGTGACTGCCAGAACGGTGACATTGACCATGACCTGGCGCGACAGCGCACCGTTTTCCTTGTCGATGAATAGCGCAATGCGTTCGAGGTTGTCGGGGGTATCGGAGACCGTGATCGACCCGGTGGCGGGGGAGGCGACTACTTTTCCTTGGGCAGAAAGCATGATGCCGATGGCTTTTTCTATGCTCGAAAATACCGATAGCGTGGACTTGACTGCCGTGTTTTGCGAGTTGGTGGCATTAACACTGCCACCACCAACACCACCGCCACCGCCACCAC
>NZ_JASJWR010000022.1:0-90690 GCF_035019065.1 Actimicrobium sp. CCI2.3
CCTGAGGGGGGGGGTGGGCCGGGGTATCCGAACATGTAGCGTGTCGCCTGGTACGGCGAACGGGTGAGGGTCGGTGCAATAACCGAAGGGCATTGCACCAAATGTCCCGCAGGCACCCGCCAATTCCAGCCGCCGTAACGAAAGCAACCCGCTACCGCCTAAGCCTCCGAAGCCTCCGAAGCACCTTCCGCACCCCAGGTACCCGCCAGTATTTTCTCCAACCAGAACGTCCCGATGACGGTCTTCACATCCGTGATTTTCCCCTCGCGCACCCACGCCATCAACTCCGGCAGTGTCGCCGTAAAGGTTTCCAGAAACTCGCCCTCATCAAGCCGGTCAGGACCAGCAATCAACCCGCGCGCAAGATAAATTTCGAGGTGCTCGTCCGAATAGGCAATCGCATTATGGATCGTCGACAGGTGCTGCCAATGCGTGGCGGTGTAGCCGGTTTCTTCCTGCAATTCACGCTTGGCACAAGCCAGCGTGTCTTCACCTTCATCAATCTTCCCGGCAGGATATTCGATGAAAACCCGGTCCAGCGGATAACGAAACTGTCGCTCAAGCAGGATGCGACCATCGTCGAACACCGGCAGGATGACTACCGCCCCCGGATGCACGATGTATTCGCGACCGGTGAGTTTGCCATCGGGCAGACTGACCGTGTCCTTCCTGACCTTCAGGAAATGACCGTCGTAGACCAGTCGGCTATCGATGCGACTTTCTGTCAGATGCTCGTCCATCAGAGGGCACTATTGCGTTTGCGCAGATAGCGGAACGCAAAACCCGGGTACGCCAGCACGATGAATGCCACCGCACCGATCGCGTAAAACTCCCAGGTCTGCGTGAACACGTCACCGGTGCGGCCTTCGACAAACCGGCCGGTAAAGCCGACGACGAAATACAGGACCAGCAATTCCAGCAAGCGCCACCACATCGACTTGTCGGTCGATCCAGCCTTCGAGGACAGCGGCACCAGAGCAAA
Source organism: Actimicrobium sp. CCI2.3 (assembly GCF_035019065.1). Lineage (NCBI taxonomy): Bacteria > Pseudomonadati > Pseudomonadota > Betaproteobacteria > Burkholderiales > Oxalobacteraceae > Actimicrobium > Actimicrobium sp. CCI2.3. The sequence continues at coordinate 983 of NZ_JASJWR010000022.1, forward strand.
CAGCCGTTCGCTAAGAAACGGCAGGTTGGCAGCAGCCAGAGCGAGCAGGATAACGAACCAGCTGGCGAGCGAAATATCCACCTTAGTAGAGGGTCCGCACGAAGGCGCGCAACGACAAGCCGACCGCTGTTTCGGATGCCGTCATCAAGGCACCCGGCATCAGGCCGAGCACCACTACGGCAATGCCATTTGCGCTGAGCACGAACCGCATGTCGGCGCTGGCAACGATTTTTTCGGTCGTGGTCGGCTCATCGAAATACATGACCTTGATGACGCGCAGGTAGTAGTAAGCACCGATCAGCGAGAAGAATACCGCCAGCACGGCCAGCCAGACATGTCCGGTTCCGAGCACGGCCTGCAGCACCGATAACTTGGCATAAAAGCCCATCATCGGCGGGATCCCTGCCAGCGACAGCATGAACAGCATCATCACCAGCGCGAACCACGGGCTACGCTGATTCAAGCCCTTGAGGTCGTCAATGTTTTCTGCCTCGAAGCCTGGACGCGACAGCAACAGCAAGATGCCGAATGTGCCCAGCGTCGTCATTACGTAAGTGATCGTGTAAAACATCGCCGAGCTGTAGGCATTGACCGCCGAGAAGCCATTGCCGTCGGTAACCCCTGACGCCATGCCGAGCAACACAAAACCCATTTGCGCAATCGTCGAATACGCCAGCATGCGTTTCAGGTTGGTCTGGACAATTGCGGTGATGTTACCGATCGCCAGCGACGCAACAGCCAGCACCAGCAGCATCTGCTGCCAATCGAATGCCAGCGGCAACAAGCCTTCGACCAGCAGACGTACCGTGATCACGAAGGTGGCCAGCTTCGGTGCGCCACCCAGCAGCAGCGTCACTGCGGTTGGTGCACCCTGGTAGACGTCCGGCACCCACATGTGGAACGGCACGACGCCCAGCTTGAAGGCCAGGCCGGCCACAACGAACACGATACCGAACACCAGAATCGTGCGATTGACCGTACCCGACATGCTGACCTTGACGATGTCGCTCAAATCAAGCGAACCGGTCGCGCCATACAACATCGACATGCCGTACAGCAGGAAGCCCGACGCCAGTGCACCAAGGATGAAGTACTTCATCGCGGCTTCGGTCGATTGCGAATGATCACGGCGCAAGGCCACCAGCGCATACAGCGACAGCGACATCAGTTCCAGGCCAAGATAAATGATCAGCAAATTGCTGGCCGAAATCATCACCAGTTGACCCAGCAACGAGAACAACGCCAGTACATAGAATTCACCGCCGAGCCGGTTATTGACGATGCCGCGTGACACCACGTAATTACGCGAATACACCAGCGTGACGCCGACGGCCAGATAAGTGAACAGCTTCATCAGGTTGGCCATCGGATCGAGCACCACCATATTGCTGAACAGGTAGATGGACTCACCGCTCAGCAGATAGATGTAATTGAACGCCGCGCACACGGCGAGCGTAATCAGTGACAACACATACGTGACGTTGCGCTGCTTGTCCGACAGATACAGGTCGAGCAGCAAGATCAGCGAAGTCGCCACCAGCAGGATGGCTTCAGGGAGGAGCGGGATCAGATTGATGTTAGTCATTTTTGTGCCGCAACCGGCTGTCCACTAAGAATGTTGAAGATTGGATGCATCAGTTGGCTTTGGAAATCGAAACATGTTGCAGCAGGTCGGCCACCGAGATTTGCATCGCATCGGTGATCGGGGCGGGATACACACCCATGACCAGTACCGCAATCGCCAGCACGCCAAGAATGCCGAACTCGCGCAAGCTCAAATCCTTGAGCTTGGCGACGTTGGCATTGGCCACCGCACCGAAGATCACGCGCTTGACCAGCCACAACGAATACGCCGCACCAAAGATCAGTGCCGTTGCTGCCAGCAAGCCGATCCAGAAGTTGAACTTGATTGCACCGAGAATCACCATGAACTCGCCAACGAAACCGGAGGTACCCGGCAAGCCGCAATTGGCCAGCGAGAACAGGACAAAGAACGCGGCAAATTTCGGCATGGTGTTGACCACGCCACCGTAGTCGACAATGGCGCGTGTATGCATGCGGTCGTACAGCACGCCGATACACAGGAACATCGCGGCCGACACGAAGCCATGCGAAATCATTTGCACGACGCTGCCCTGCACTGCCATCTCGTTGAAGGCAAAGAAACCCAGCGTGACAAAACCCATGTGCGCGATCGAGGAATACGCGACCAGTTTCTTCATGTCGGACTGGACCAGTGCGACCAGACCGATGTAGATCACCGCGATCAGCGACAGGGTAATCATCATCGGTGCGAGGTAGTGGCTGGCATCCGGTGTGATCGGCAGCGAGAAACGCAGGAAACCGTAAGCACCGAGTTTAAGCATCAGCGCAGCCAGCACGACCGAGCCGCCGGTCGGCGCTTCGACGTGGGCGTCCGGCAACCACGTGTGCACCGGCCACATCGGCACCTTGACTGCAAAGGCCATCAGGAATGCCAGGAACAACGGGATCTGGACATTGAGCGGCAGTGGCAGGTCATGCCAGTAGGTGATATCAAACGAACCGCCGGAGGCGAAGTACAGATAGATCAAGGCCACCAGCATCAACAGCGAACCGAAGAACGTGTAGAGGAAGAACTTGATAGCGGCGTACACCCGATTGCCGCCACCCCAGACGCCGATGATGATGAACATCGGAACGAGCGTGGCTTCAAAGAACACGTAGAACAGCATGCCATCAAGCGCGCAGAACACACCGATCATCAAGCCCGACAGGATCAGCATCGCGCCCATGTATTGCGCGACTTTTTTCTCGATCACTTCCCAGGCCGAGATGACGACAATGACCGTGATGAACGCCGTCAGTACCACCAGCCACAATGAAATACCATCGATGCCAAGGAAGTACTCGATGTTGAAGCGCTCGATCCACGGCATTTTTTCGGCGAACTGCATGCCGTGTGCGGCGTTATCGAAGCGCTGAATCAGCGGCAGCGTGACCAGGAAACTGACTACCGAGCCGATCAGTGCAGCAATGCGCACCAGCCCCGGATTATCGTCACGGCCGAAGGCCAGGATCAGGACACCAAAGGCAATCGGGCACCAGATGGCCAGACTGAGTAATGAAAATGAAGCGGAGAAAGTGGACTGAATCATGAGTAGTGAGTGACCTTGGCCAGCTTATTGGGTAAACGGAAACCGTGGGAATGGCAGGAACACCATCATGAATCCCAGCACGCCAAGAATCATCACGAATGCGTAATGGTAGATGTAGCCGGACTGCAGCTTCCGCACGATGGTCGACAACCAGCCGATCACTTTCGCGCTGCCATTGACGGCCAATCCATCGATCAGAGCCCGATCGCCGAAGCGCGAGAAGCCCGAGCCGATCATCCGTGCGCCATCGGCAAATACCACCTGATTGATCTTGTCGAGGTAGTACTTGTTCTCGAGCAGCGCATGAATCGGCGCGAAGGTCTGCTTGATCTGCGCCGGTACTTTCTGATTGACCAGATAAAAATACCAGGCGGTAACCACACCGGCAAGGGCAAGCCAGAACGGCGCGCTGGTCAGCCCGTGAACCGCCATTTGCCATGGCCCGTGGAATTCTTTGCCCAGCTCTTCCATCGCCTGATGCGCTTCATTGACGAAGATCACACCCTTGAAAAAATCTCCGAACAGCATCGGCTCGATGGCAATGAATCCAATCGCCGCCGACGGAATCGCCAGCAGCACCAGCGGCAGCGTGATGACCCACGGTGACTCATGCGGCTTCTGTCCAGGCGCAAGTCCGTGGTGTTCGTCGTGGCCGTGCGCGTCCTCTTTTGCATGGTGATGATCGTCATAACCATGCTGCGGTTTGCCGAAGCGTTCTTTGCCGTGGAAGACCAGGAAATACATCCGGAAAGAATAAAACGCCGTGACAAACACACTGACCAGTACCGCGAAATACGCGAAGCCGGAACCGGTCAGATTAGTTGCTGCGACCGCCTCGATGATGCTGTCCTTCGAGTAGAAACCGGAGAACAGTGGCGTACCGATCAAGGCCAGCGAACCGATCAGCGATGTGATCCAGGTGATCGGCATGTACTTGCGCAAGCCGCCCATATTGCGAATGTCCTGATCATGGTGCATGCCGACGATGACCGAACCGGCACCGAGGAATAGCAGCGCCTTGAAGAAGGCGTGCGTCATCAAATGGAACACCGCTACCGAGTAGGCCGAACAACCCAGCGCCACGGTCATGTAACCGAGCTGCGACAGCGTCGAGTACGCCACCACGCGCTTGATATCCGTCTGGATCATGCCGAGGAAACCCATGAACAGCGCAGTGATCGAACCGATCACCAGAATGAACGACAGCGCCATATCGGACAGCTCGAACAACGGCGACATGCGGGCCACCATGAAGATGCCGGCAGTAACCATCGTCGCGGCATGGATCAATGCAGAAATCGGGGTCGGACCTTCCATCGAATCGGGCAGCCAGACATGCAGCGGAAATTGCGCCGACTTGCCCATTGCACCGACGAACAGGCAAATACACGCGGTGGTGATCAGCAGCCAGCTAGTGCCAGGCAAGGTCAGGGTTGCCAGCACATCCTTCTGTGCAAACACTTCCTGATAGTTCATCGAACCGGCATAGGCCATCAACAAGCCTATACCAAGCAGGAAACCGAAGTCACCCACGCGATTGACCAGAAAGGCTTTCATGTTGGCAGCAATCGCCGTCGGCTTCGTGTAGTAAAAACCGATCAGCAAATACGACACCAGACCCACGGCCTCCCAGCCGAAAAACAGTTGCAGGAAGTTGTTGCTCATGACCAGCATCAACATCGAGAACGTGAACAGCGAGATGTACGAGAAGAAGCGGTTATAGCCTTCGTCTTCACGCATGTAGCCCACCGAATAGATGTGCACCATCAATGAGACAAACGTCACCACGCACATCATCATCGCCGTCAGGCTATCGACCATGAAACCGATTTCCATCTTCATGGTGCCGACGGTCAGCCAGGTATAGAGCGTTTCGTTGAACGTCGCGCCATCGAGCACGGCCAGCAACGTCTGTATCGAAATGAGCAGCGCGATGAACACGCCCAGTATCGTGACGGTGTGCGAGACCTTGCGGCCGATCACGTTACCAAAAAAGCGGGTACCGAACAGACCGGCAATGGCCGACCCGATCAGCGGAGCCAGCGGCACCGCCAGCAAGAGAGTGGAATTCAGTTGGCCTGCCATGTCTAGACCTTATCGTTTTTGGTGTGCATGTTCGTCGTGGTGTTGCTGTGCATGAGGGAGACCATAAGGCAATGCATGAAGCGGTTCATCGTTACCCCTTCAGGCTGTCGAGGTCTTCGACATTGATGGTATCGAGGTTGCGGAACATCACTACCAGGATAGCCAGTCCGATCGCGGCTTCCGCAGCGGCCACGGTCAGGATGAAGAAAACAAAGATCTGTCCGGCCGCATCACCAAGGTAATGCGAAAACGCGATGAAGTTGGTATTGACCGCCAGCAGCATCAGTTCGATGGCCATCAATAAAATGATGATGTTCTTGCGATTGAGGAAAATACCAACGATGGAAATCGCAAACAGGATCGCGCCAAGAATCAGGTAATGAGCGAGAGTAACAGTCACGTGCGCCCCTTATTTTTGTTCTGCTGCCGGAGCAGCGGGGGTGGAAGGAGCGGCATCGGTGCTGGCAACCACGTCAGCAACCGCACGGGTCGATTCGGACTTCATCTTGACGATGCGCACGCGGTCGCTGGCCTTGACCTTGACGGCTTCGGCCGGATCAAAGTACTTGCTGTCCTTGCGCTTGCGCAGCGTCAGCGCGACGGCTGAAACAATCGCCAGCAACAGGATCGCCGCAGCGATTTCAAAGGCATACACGTACTCGGTGTAGATCAGTTTGCCGAGTTCCTTCGTCGTGCCGATGGTTGATGCCGCAGCGGGCACTTGCGCATCCGGTGCCCAGAATGCCTGTAACAGCACAGCCGACATTTCGAGCACGATCAGCACGCCAATGAAGGCGGCAAACGGCAGATAACCCCAGAATCCTTCGCGCATCCTGTCGACATTAATATCGAGCATCATGACGACAAAAAGGAACAGCACCATCACCGCGCCGACGTACACCAGCACCAGCACAATGGCGAGAAATTCAGCTTGCAGCAGCAGCCAGATCGCCGCTGCCGAAAAAAACGCCAGCACCAGAAACAGGGCGGAGTGAACCGGGTTACGGTCGGTAATGACTTTCAGTGCGGCCATCACGAGGATGGCCGAGAACGCGTAGAACAGGGCAGTTTTAAATTCCATGATGGACCAGAAGAGTCGGCATGCAGACAGCCAGGTTAGTGTGGAGCACTGAAGCGTTCATCAGCGATAAGGCGCATCGGCAGCGCGGGCTGCGGCGATGTCATTCTCGTAGCGGTCACCAACGGCGAGCAGCATCTCTTTGGTGTAATACAGATCACCGCGCTTTTCGCCGTGGTATTCGAGAATGCTGGTTTCGACGATCGAATCGACCGGGCAAGACTCTTCGCAAAAACCGCAGAAGATGCATTTGGTCAAATCGATGTCGTAGCGTGTGGTGCGGCGTGAGCCGTCATCGCGCTGTTCGGATTCGATCGTGATCGCCATCGCCGGACAAACGGCTTCGCATAGCTTGCAGGCGATGCAGCGTTCTTCGCCATTCGGGTAACGACGCAATGCATGCAGTCCCCGGAAGCGCGGCGACTGCGGTGTTTTTTCTTCCGGAAATTGCACCGTGATCTTGCGGGCAAACATGTAGCGGCCCGTCAGGGCCATGCCCTTGAACAGCTCACGCAGCATCAGACTGCTAAAAAAATCCTTAATGGCTTCCATCGTATGTACGCCCTTTTCTTTACTTCCAAATATTCCATGAGGTTTGCATCCATGCCGCGACGAACACCAGGTAACCCAGTGTCAGCGGAATGAAAATCTTCCAGCCCAGACGCATGATCTGGTCATACCGATAGCGTGGGAACGAAGCGCGCACCCAGACGAAGATCGAGACGATCAGGAAGGTCTTGATACCCAGCCAGATCCAGCCAGGCAAGTAAGACAGCAAGCCCAGCACCGGCACCTGCGCGCCGATCGGTGAATTCCATCCGCCCAGAAACATCAGCGCGGCAAGGATGGAGATCAGGATCATGTTGGCGTATTCGGCCAGGAAAAACATCGCGAACGACATGCCTGAATACTCGACCATGTGACCGGCAACGATTTCCGATTCGCCCTCGACGACGTCGAACGGATGACGACTGGTCTCGGCGATACCGGCGATGATGAAGACACCAAACATCGGCAACAGCGGCAACCAGTTCCAGGACAGGAAATTGAGACCCATGCTGGCCATCCGGCCTTCGGTCTGGGCCATGACGATATCGGTAAAATTCAGGCTGCCTGTAACCATCAGCACGATGACCAGCACAAAGCCCATCGAAATTTCATACGAAATCATTTGCGCCGACGCGCGCATCGCACCGAGAAAAGCGTATTTGGAGTTGGATGCCCAGCCGGCGATGATCACGCCATACACTTCAAGTGACATGATCGCCATCGCGAACAACAGGCCGGCGTTGAGGTTGGCCAGTGCCACTTCCGGTCCGAACGGGATCACGACCCACGCCGCCAGTGCCGGCATGATGGTCATGATGGGCGCAATGACGAACAGGGCTTTGTTGGATTTGGCCGGGATGATGATTTCTTTGAGCAGCAACTTGAGCGCATCGGCGATCGGCTGCAGCAAGCCGGCCGGGCCGACCCGGTTCGGGCCGATCCGCACGTGCATCCAGCCGATCATCTTGCGTTCCCACAAGGTCAGGTAGGCAACGCACCCCATGATTGGCAACACCAGCGCAATGATCTTGACCAGATTCCATACCAGCGGCCAGAAGTAGCCAAACCAGCTATTGCCGGTTGCGTGTATGTTCAGAAGCAACTGATCCATCAGACTTTCTCCACACTGATCGGGCCGAACATCGCACCCAGCATTGCCGTTGCCTTGTGCGCGGCAACAATGCGCACCGCATTATCGGGCAAGCCGGCCTCGATGACTACCTCAAGAACAGTATTCCCGCTGCCTTGGGTGACGCGGACCGCTGCGCCATCGATCACGCCGAGCTGTTGTGCCAGCGCTGCGGACAGTCGCGCCGTTGGAGCGCGTGCATCACTGGTCTCCTGCAAGGCCGGCGCGCGGCGTGCAATCGCGTCAGTAAAATAGATCGGCACATCGGCAATCCGTTCGAGACCACCGCTCGACGCCGTCAACGGCGCTTGTGGTGCAAACGTCGTCTTGTTGTTCAGACGCGGTGTCAGGTCAAGACCTGTGACGCCAGTGCTGCCCAGCACTTCGTTGCGAATCGCTTCGGAGGTGTCGTAGTCGAAACCGGACAGGCCCAGCAAATTGCCCAGTACGCGCAAGACTTTCCAGCCTGGACGGGTGTCACCGAGCGGCTTGACAGTGCCATTGAAACTTTGCGCACGACCTTCGCAACTGACGAATGTGCCAGCGGTTTCGGTGAACGGTGCAATCGGCAACAGCACGTCGGCGTAGTCGGCACCATGCTTGAACGGCGACATGACGACGACCATCTCGGCCTGATCGAGCGCAGCACGAGCGACTTGCGGGTTGGCGCTATCGAGTTGCGGTTCTGCATTGAACAGCAAATAGGCTTTGCGTGGAATGGCAAAAGCGCTGGCCGCGTTCGCGCCTGAACCGGGAATCGCGTTGGCGAGATAACCACCAACGGTGTTCGCGGCTTCAGTCAGGAAACCCAGCGTGGTACCGGTGGCTTCGGCGATCCACTGTGCGGCAGCGTGCAATTGCGCTGCTTGCGGATGCTGAGCGGCAGCATTACCGAGCATGACGGCACCTGGTTCGGCCGACATCAGGCTCTCGGCAATGGCCTTGGCTTCGGATGACGCGGTCATGCCTTCAAAGCCGACTGGTATCGGCAGTGATTTGGCTTGCGCAACCGCGACGATGATTTCGCCCAGCACATTGAGCCAGGCCGACGGCGCGGCGATGATCTTGTTGGCAACCGGCATCAGCAAATCGTCATCGGTGGCATGCAGCAGGCTGATCTTCGCGCCAATCTTGACTGACTGACGCAAGCGTGCGGTCAGCAGCGGGTGATCCTTGCGCAGGAACGAGCCAATCACGAAGACGCGATCGAGCAAGGCAAAATCGGCAATCGACATGCCGAGCCACGGCGTGACCGAACCGTCGAGCGCGAAGTTCGATTGACGCAAACGGAAATCAATATTTTCGGAACCGATACCCCGTACGACTTTTTGCAGCAGCGTCAATTCTTCTAGGGTCGAGTTCGGTGTCGCCAGCGCGGCAATCGCATCGGCACCATGCTCGTGTTTGATATTGCGCAGACCATGCGCGACATATTCGAGCGCGGTCTGCCAGCTGACTTCCTGCCATTTGCCATCCTGCTTGAGCATCGGTGCGCTCAGGCGTTCGTCGCTGTTGAGACCTTCGTAGGCGAAGCGGTCCTTGTCGGACAACCAGCACTCATTGATCGCCTCGTTTTCCAGCGGCAGCACGCGCATGACGCGATTGCTCTTGACTTGCACGACGAGGTTGGTGCCAAGGCCGTCATGGGCGCTGACCGATTTGCGGCGTGACAATTCCCAGGTGCGGGCGCTGTAGCGAAACGGCTTGGAGGTCAACGCGCCAACAGGACACAGGTCAATCATGTTGCCCGACAGTTCGGAATCAACGGTCTTGCCGACGAACGATGTGATCTCGGCGTGTTCACCGCGACCAAGCATGCCGAATTCCATCACGCCGCCGATTTCCTGACCGAAGCGTACGCAGCGCGTGCAGTGAATGCAACGCGTCATCTCTTTCATCGAGATCAGCGGACCGGCGTCCTTTTGCACGACGATGCGCTTTTCTTCTGCGTAACGGGACGACGACTTGCCGTAGCCGACTGCCAGATCCTGCAACTGACATTCGCCACCCTGATCGCAAATCGGGCAATCGAGCGGGTGATTGATCAGCAGGAATTCCATCACGCCCTTTTGGGCCTGTACGGCTTTCTCGCTGTTGGAGCGCACGATCATGCCAGCAGAAACGGGCGTGGCGCACGCCGGTAGCGGCTTCGGCGCTTTCTCGACTTCGACGAGGCACATGCGGCAGTTAGCCGCGATCGTCAATTTTTTGTGATAGCAAAAGTGCGGGATATACGTGCCAAGTTTGTTGGCCGCATCCATCACCATACTGCCTGCGGGTACTTCTACTTTCTTGCCGTCTATTTCAATTTCAACCATGGCCATCTTTTTTTGCCCAAGTAGAGGCGGCTGCGCTGGGCAGACCGCACGGTGCAAATTGATCGAGTCAGGCGACCCGGACCAGCTTAAATATAGGCTGGCACCAGGCAGTGCTTGTGCTCGATGTGGTATTCGAATTCTTCGCGGAAGTTCTTGATCATCGCTCGCACTGGCATCGCCGCTGCATCACCGAGCGCACAGATCGTGCGGCCCTGAATATTGTCGGCAATCGAGTTAAGCAGATCGAGATCATCCGCCCTGCCCTGACCGTGTTCGATCCGGTGAACCATGCGGTACAGCCAGCCTGTGCCTTCACGGCATGGCGTACATTGGCCGCACGATTCTTCGTAATAGAAGTACGACAGGCGCAACAGCGATTTGACCATGCAGCGCGTTTCATCCATCACGATGACCGCGCCGGAACCCAGCATCGAACCGGCTTTGGCGATCGAGTCGTAGTCCATGTCAGTGGCCATCATCACGTCACCGGTCAATACCGGCATCGAAGATCCACCGGGAATCACGGCCTTGATCTTCTTGCCATCGCGCATGCCACCGGCGAGTTCCAGCAAGGTCGCAAACGGGGTACCGAGTGGCACTTCGTAATTGCCCGGCCTGGCGACATCACCCGACATCGAAAAAATCTTGGTACCGCCATTGTTTGGCTTGCCCAGACCGGCATACGCTTCGCCGCCCATCGCAAAGACAAACGGCACGGCTGCAAAAGTTTCGGTGTTGTTGATGGTGGTCGGCTTGCCATACAAACCAAAGCTGGCAGGGAAAGGCGGCTTGAAGCGCGGCTGGCCTTTCTTGCCTTCGAGGGATTCAAGCAAGGCGGTTTCTTCGCCGCAGATGTAGGCGCCATAACCATGGAATGCATGCAACTGAAACGTGAAATCGCTACCGGCAATCCGGTCGCCCAGCATGCCGGCGGCGCGGGCTTCTTCGATGGCTTCTTCAAAGCGTTCGTAGTCAGCCCAGATTTCGCCGTGGATGTAGTTGTAGCCCACCGTGATGCCCATCGCATACGCACCGATGGCCATCCCTTCGATCAGCGCATGCGGGTTGTAGCGCATGATGTCGCGATCCTTGAAGGTACCCGGCTCGCCTTCGTCCGAATTGCAGACGAGGTACTTTTGACCAGGGAACTGACGCGGCATGAAACTCCATTTCAAGCCAGTCGGAAAACCGGCACCGCCACGACCGCGCAACGCCGAAGCCTTGAGCTCGGCGATGACTTGCTCGGGCGTGATCTTGTCGTTGAGGATGCGCTTGAGCTGGGCGTAACCGCCGCGAGCCACGTAGTCGTCGAGGTGCCAGTTTTTGCCATCGAGACCCGCGAGGATCAGTGGCTTGATATGTCGGCTGTGCAGGCTGGTCATTTGTTGAGCTCCTCTACCAGTGCATCGATCTTGTCGTTGGTCATCCAGCTGCACATGCGTTTGTTATTAACCAGCATGACTGGCGAATCGCCACAGGCTCCCATGCACTCGCCTTCCCGCAAAGTGAACTGGCCATCGGCCGTGGTTTCGCGGTAGTCGATACCCAATTTTTTCTTCAGGTATTGCGCGGCTTGTTCGCCTCCGGACAATGCGCAGGGCAGATTTGTGCAGACCGTGATTTTGAATTTGCCGGTCGGCGCGGTGTTGTACATCTCATAGAAACTGGCGACTTCCTGCACGGCGATGGCTGCCATGCCGAGATAGTCGGCGATTTCCTGCATCAAGGCCGGCGATAACCAGCCGGTTTCATCCTGGGCAATCGCCAGTGCAGCCATCACCGCCGACTGCTTCTGGTCAGCGGGGAATTTACTCACTTCACGATCAATTTTTTTATACGCTAGTTCTGATAACAGCATGCTTTGTGCCTCAATAGCCTATCGCGAATCAGCGATCAATTTCACCAAAGACAATATCTTGCGTACCGATGATGGTGACGGCATCGGCAATCATGTGGCCCTTGGCCATTTCGTTCAAACCTTGCAAATGGGCGAAGCCCGGTGCACGAATTTTCAGGCGGTACGGCTTGTTGGCTCCGTCCGAAATCAGGTACACGCCGAACTCGCCTTTCGGATGCTCGACCGCAGCATACGCTTCACCCGGTGGCACGTGAAATCCTTCAGTGAAGAGTTTGAAGTGATGGATTAGCTCTTCCATGTTCGACTTCATGTTCACACGGGATGGCGGTGCCACCTTGTGGTTGTCGGTCATCACCGGACCCGGATTATTGCGCAGCCATTCAACGCATTGCTTGATAATCTTGTTGGACTGGCGCATCTCTTCGACACGGACCAGATAACGATCGTAGCAATCGCCGTTGACGCCGACCGGAATATCAAAGTCGAGCAAGTCATAGACTTCATACGGCTGCTTCTTGCGCAAATCCCATTCAACGCCGGAACCGCGCAGCATCGGACCGGTGAAGCCCATGGCTTTCGCACGCTCCGGTGAGACCACGCCGACACCGACCAGACGCTGTTTCCAGATCCGGTTGTCGGTCAGCAGGGTCTCGTACTCGTCGACGTAATGCGGGAAGCGGTTGGTGAAGTCTTCGATGAAATCGAGCAGCGAACCCTGACGATTTTCATTGAGCTGGCGGATCGCCTTGTCATTGCGCAGAATCGACGCGCTGTACTTCGGCATCACATCCGGCAGATCGCGATACACACCACCCGGACGGTAATACGCCGCATGCAATCGTGCGCCGGACACCGCTTCGTAACAGTCCATCAAATCTTCGCGCTCACGGAATGCGTAAAGGAACACGCCCATCGCGCCGACGTCGAGCGCATGCGCACCCAGCCACAACAAGTGGTTCAGCAGACGGGTGATTTCATCGAACATTACGCGGATGTATTGGGCACGCAGCGGCACCTCAAGTCCGAGCAATTTTTCGATCGACATCACGTAGCCATGCTCGTTACACATCATCGAGACATAGTCCAGACGATCCATGTACGGCACCGATTGCAGATACGTTTTTTGTTCCGCGAGTTTTTCGGTTCCCCGATGCAGCAAGCCGATGTGGGGATCGGCGCGCTGAATGACTTCGCCATCGAGCTCAAGCACAAGACGCAACACGCCATGTGCAGCGGGATGTTGCGGCCCGAAATTGAGCGTGTAGTTTTTAATTTCAGCCATTATTTGATCCCGTATTGTTCTTCGCGAATCACGCGTGGCACGACCTCGCGCGGCTCAATGGTCACCGGTTGGTAGATCACCCGTTTTTGCTCCGGGTCGTAGCGCATTTCCACGTAGCCGGAAACCGGGAAATCCTTGCGGAACGGATGACCGATGAAACCGTAGTCGGTCAGAATGCGGCGCAAGTCATCGTGACCAGCGAACAGGATACCGAAGAAATCGAATGCTTCACGCTCGTACCAGTTGGCACTTGACCAGACGTCGATCAACGAGGCGACTACGGGCACTTCATCATTGCTGGCAAATACGCGAACGCGTACGCGCCAGTTGTGCGTCAGCGAGAGCAAGTGCGAGACCACGGCAAAGCGCTGCCCGTCCCACGCGCCGTCTCCGTATTCCGAGTAATCGACGCCAGCAAGATCCAGCAACTGGTCAAACCGCGTATCCGGATGATCGCGCAAGACCCGCATCACTGACAGATAGTGGCTGTCCTTGACGACGAGGGTGACTTCGCCAAGGGCGTTGGTCAGACTGACGATATGGTCGCCCAGCGCGTTGTGCAGCGCGGCTTCGAGGTTATCGAGTTTGGTTGTCATGGGCTTAACGCGCAATCGTGTTGGTACGCTTGATCTTGTTTTGCAACTGCATGATTCCATACAGCAGCGCTTCGGCGGTGGGCGGGCAACCCGGCACGTAGATGTCCACCGGCACAATGCGATCGCAGCCACGCACTACCGAGTACGAGTAGTGGTAGTAGCCGCCGCCATTGGCGCAAGAGCCCATCGAAATGACCCAGCGTGGCTCGGCCATCTGGTCATACACCTTGCGCAACGCCGGTGCCATCTTGTTGCACAACGTGCCCGCCACGATCATCACATCGGACTGCCGCGGCGACGGACGGAACACGACGCCAAAGCGATCCATGTCGTAGCGCGACGCCCCGGCATGCATCATTTCGACGGCGCAACAGGCTAGGCCGAATGTCATCGGCCACATGGATCCGGTACGCGTCCAGTTGATCAGCTTGTCCGCTGTCGTAGTAACAAAGCCTTCGTTTAGTACGCCTTCAATTGCCATGATTTATTCCCAGTCAAGGGCCCCTTTCTTCCAGATGTACCAGAACCCGACCACGAACTCGGTGATAAACACCAGCATCGTGACGAACCCGGCCCAACCGAGGTCGCGCATCGCAACACCCCAGGGGAAGAAAAATGCCGTTTCAAGATCGAACAAAATGAAAAGTATGGCGACCAGATAGTAACGAACGTCGAACTTCATCCGTGCATCTTCGAACGCTTCGAAGCCGCACTCGTAAGGCGAGTTTTTCTGGGAGTCAGGTTTGAATGGCGCGAGCACGCGACCAAGTAATTGAGGGACGACACCAACACCGATGCCGACCAAAATGAAGAGTAATACTGGGAAGTAGGTTTCGAGGTTCACGATTCGCGCAATCAGATTGAGTAATTAAGCTGATCCAAGGAAATAGATGCATCCCTCAGCAAAAAGCCAGCAGAGTATTGTACCTTGCTGGCTTCTTTTCGTTTGGTGCCGACGACGAGACTCGAACTCGTACAGCTTTCGCCACTACCCCCTCAAGATAGCGTGTCTACCAATTTCACCACGTCGGCGTGAGGCCCGTATTGTAACTGCATTCCCCCTTTTTGTTCAATGCACAAATGCATCTATCAGAGGAGGAAACGGACTTTATTTCACTTATTTCGGAATCTGTCCTGATTGACCAGCCGGTGTTGCCGGTGCCGGTGCAGGAGCTGATGGTACAGGTGCGGTCGGTGGCACTGAAGCACCCGGCACCGCAGCGGCAGGCGCTGTCGTCATGGTGTCCGTGACGCTATTGGTCGATGCGGTGCGAGTGGAACCGAAGTAAGCCAGCGCCAGCGTGGTGGCAAAGAATACCCCCGCCGCGACACCGGTCATTTTCGACAGGAAATTGGATGACCCGGTGGCACCAAACAGGCTACCCGATGCGCCCGAACCGAATGCGGCACCCATGTCGGCACCCTTCCCGTGCTGCATCAGCACAAGGCCGATAATGGTCAGTGCGGTGACGACCTGGATGATGACGATGATGGTGAGAACTGATGTATTCATTACTAGGTTTCCAATTCAGGTTTAGAGCTGTTGTCGTACTGTGTTGATGAACGCTGCAACGGCAGCGAATAGGGTTATTTTTTTATTGGGCGCTGCTTGCTGCATTGCTTGCTGCACTGCTTGCTGCAATGATGGCCAGAAAGTCGACCGACTTCAGTGCGGCACCGCCGATTAGCCCGCCATCGATGTCCGGCATCGCCATCAGTTCGCGTGCATTGTCGGGCTTCATGCTGCCGCCGTACACAATGCGGGTACCGGCTGCCGCGACGGGGTCATGCGCAGCGAGTAGTGCACGCAATGTCGCATGGACTTCCTGCGCCATTGCCGGCGTCGCTGTTTTGCCCGTACCGATCGCCCAGACCGGCTCGTAGGCAACAACAATCCGTGTCAGGTCAGCAGGTTCCAGCAAGTCGAGTACTGCCTTGAGTTGATCACCAACGACGTCCGTTGTTTGTCCGGCTTCCCGTTCGGCCAGCGTTTCGCCGACACAAATAATCGGGATCAGGCCAGCGCGCAACGCGCATACTGTTTTTTGCGCGACCAGTACATTGCTTTCGCCGTGCATTGCGCGCCGCTCGGAATGACCGACGACGGCATACTGGCTCCCAAAATCTGCCAGCATGGTGGCCGATACTTCGCCGGTGTACGCACCTGCTCCATGAGAAGACAGGTCTTGCCCGCCCCACGCCACTGCGCTGTTGACCAACTGTTGCTGACACTGCGCAAGGTACGGTGCAGGGACGCAGACTGCGATGTCACATGGCGCACCGTGACCGACTGCCGCGACGAGCTCATTGAGCAGTGCGCTATTGGCAGCGAGATTGCCATTCATTTTCCAGTTGCCGGCGACGAGCTTGCGACGCATAAGTGAACCCCGATTTTAATAACCCGCCATTCTATCCTTACGAGCTGGCACGGGTCAAACCTGCAGCATGATCTTGCCCACATGGGCACTCGATTCCATCAATGTATGCGCGTCGGCGGCCTGCTCCAGCGGGAAGGACCGGAAGATGACTGGCTTGATTTTTTTCTGTGTCAGCAGCGGCCATACGGTATTGAGCAAATGCTGAGCGATGGCGGCCTTGAACGCGAGCGAGCGCGGTCGCAACGTCGAACCGGAAATGGTGAGCCGGCGACGTAGCACCTGACCAAGGTCGAGTTCGGCTTTCGCGCCACCGAGCAACGCGATCAACGCAATGCGGCCATCATCGGCAAGGCAATTGATTTCACGCGGCAGGTAATCGCCGCCGACCATATCGAGGATCACGTCGACACCTTTGCCGCCGGTCTTGTCCTTGATGACGGCAGCGAAATCCTGGGTGCGGTAATTGATGCCCAGCTCGGCACCCAGCGCTTCGCAGGCACGGCATTTCTCCTCCGAACCCGCCGTGGCAAACACGCGATGACCGAGTGCCACCGCCATCTGGATTGCGGTTACGCCGATGCCCGACGAACCGCCTTGTACCAGCAAGGTTTCTTTGCCCGACAAGTGGGCGCGATCAAACACATTGCTCCAGACCGTGAAAAAAGTCTCCGGCAACGAAGCCGCTTCCAGCGCCGTCCATCCCGGCGGTACCGGCAGACATTGACTGATTGGTGCCACGCAATACTCGGCATAGCCACCGCCCTGCACCAAGGCACACACGAGGTCGCCTCGCAGAAAAGGCTGACCGGTCAGATCGCCACCAACGATCTCGCCAGCCACTTCGAGGCCGGGCAAGTCCGAGGCACCCGGCGGCACGGGATAATTGCCAGTACGCTGGAACACGTCGGGACGATTGATGCCGGCCGCATGGACCTTGATCAGTACTTCGCCGCTCTTGGGTACAGGTCGTGGACGCTCGCATAGCTGGAGTACTTCCGGTCCGCCGAACTGGGTAATTTCGATAGCGCGCATGGGATTGTCCTTCGTGGCATAAAAAAGTATTGTACGGCGCGGACCGCACCGTGACATTGATGTAAAAAAAACCGCCCGCAGCTTGCGCCACGGACGGTTTTTTTAACGCTGAAAGTTGACGACTTATTCGGCGAGAGGCGCGGCCAGAGGCGCGGTGACTGGCGCAGCCACCGGAGCGACCGTTCCTTCATCGCTGGCAGCTGCTTTCATCGACAGCTTGAGACGGCCACGGTCATCGGTTTCCAGAACCTTGACACGTACTTGCTGGCCTTCTTTCAGATAATCAGCGACCGCATTGACGCGCTCGTTGGCGATCTGGCTGATGTGCAACAAGCCGTCCTTGCCCGGCATGACCTGAACGATCGCGCCGAAGTCGAGCAGTTTCAGGACAGTGCCTTCGTAGATCTTGCCGACTTCCACCGACGCAGTCAGTTCTTCGATACGACGCTTGGCTTCGAGGCCGGCGGTCGCATCGACGGAAGCGATCGTGACAACGCCCTCATCGCTAATGTCGATCTGGGTGCCGGTCTCTTCGGTCAGTGCGCGAATGACTGCGCCGCCCTTGCCGATGACATCACGGATTTTTTCCGGATTGATCTTGATTGTGATCAAACGCGGAGCAAAATCTGACAGCTCGGTATGACCGATTGGTACGGCTTCCTGCATCTTGTCGAGAATATGCATGCGGCCTTCTTTGGCCTGAGCCAATGCGACCTGCATGATTTCCTTGGTGATGCCCTGGATCTTGATGTCCATCTGCAGCGCGGTAATGCCCTTGGCAGTACCAGCAACCTTGAAGTCCATGTCGCCGAGGTGATCTTCGTCGCCGAGGATGTCGGTCAGGACGGCAAACTTGCCGCCGTCCTTGATCAGGCCCATCGCGATACCGGCAACGTGTGCCTGCATCGGTACGCCCGCATCCATCAGTGCCAGGCAACCGCCGCAGACTGATGCCATGGATGACGAACCGTTGGACTCGGTAATTTCGGACACCAGACGCACCGAGTAACTGAACTCTTCGACCGGTGGCAATGCCGCCAGCAACGCACGCTTGGCGAGACGGCCATGACCGATTTCACGACGCTTCGGGGTACCGACACGACCGGTTTCGCCGGTAGCGAACGGAGGCATATTGTAATGAAGCATGAAGCGGTCGCTGTACTCGCCCATCAATGCATCGATCTTCTGTTCGTCACGAGCAGTGCCAAGCGTGGCGATAACCAGTGCTTGCGTTTCGCCGCGGGTGAACAGGGCCGAACCGTGGGTGCGTGGCAGCACGCCGGTGCGAATCGAGATCGGACGGACGGTGCGGGTGTCGCGACCATCGATGCGCGGCTCGCCTTCAAGGATCTGCGAACGGACGATTTTGGCTTCGAGGTCGAACAGGATGTTGTTCACATCAGCGCTGTCCGGTGCGACGCCGGCAATCGATGCGGCTTCTGCTTTCAGGGCTTCCATGACTTCGGACGTTGCCGTCTTCAGCTTGGCGGTACGGGCTTGCTTGTCCTTGGTCTGGTACGCATCACGCAGCTTGGCTTCGCCAAAATGGGCAACGCGTGAAATCAGCGCTTCATTCTTGGCAGCCGGTGCCCATTCGATTTCTGGCTTGCCACCGTCGCGTACCAGGTCATGGATAGCGTCGATAACCGCTTTCATTTGATCATGGCCGAACACGACAGCGCCGAGCATGACTTCTTCGGACAATTGCTTGGCTTCCGATTCGACCATCAGCACAGCAGCTTCGGTACCGGCGACAACGAGGTCGAGGTCCGATGATTTCAGCTGGGTCGTGGTCGGGTTGAGCACGTACTGACCATTGATGTAACCGACGCGTGCTGCACCAACCGGGCCGCTGAATGGCACGCCGGAGACCGACAATGCTGCCGATGCACCGATCATCGCAGCGATGTCAGGATCGATTTCAGGATTGACCGACAGCACATGAATGATGATCTGTACTTCATTCATGTAGCCTTCAGGGAACAGCGGACGGACCGGACGATCGATCAGACGCGATGTCAGGGTTTCTTTTTCGGAAGGACGGCCTTCACGTTTGAAGAAACCACCCGGAATACGACCGGCAGCATAGGTTTTTTCGACATAGTCAACGGTCAGCGGAAAGAAGTCCTGACCTGGCTTGGCATCCTTGCGGGCAACCACGGTTGCGAGCACGACGGTATCTTCGATCGAGACCATGACGGCACCCGAAGCCTGACGAGCAATCTCGCCGGTCTCCAGTGTCACTTGATGCTGACCATACTGGAAAGTCTTGGTTACTTTATTGAACACGGTGATTCCTTTCTATTTTGCCGACAGATTTTCAGGAGCTGTCGTTCACCTCACCACCACCGGGCAACGCGGACGCTGCCTGGCTTATTGCAATCTGGATGAATCCATTAAAAACAAAATGCCCGCATCGGCAAAGCCGATACGGGCATTTCAGCGATCAATAATCGGGGAAGTAATGCAACGTCCCTGATTACTTACGCAGACCGAGTTTTTCGATCAGTGAACGATAGCGCGTCGCGTCTTTACCTTTGAGGTAGGACAGCAGGCTTTTGCGACGATTGACCATCATGATCAAACCACGGCGTGAATGGTGATCCTTGGCGTGAGCCTTGAAGTGACCATTGAGTTCATTGATACGGGCTGTCAGCAGTGCAACTTGCACTTCCGGGGAGCCGGTATCGTTCAGACCGCGCGCATTGTCCGCAATGATTGCGGCTTTGCTGGATTTTTCCATCGACATGAGTGTTACCTTTCACAGGCGGTGAACGGAGTTGTCACCCCAGACACCGTGAACAGCAATAATAAAGAACAATAAGAAGAACAATAAATGCACCAGCCAGAATGGCCGGTCCCGCAGTGTACAGGAAACCCGCAGGAGTTCAAACCGGCAGAGTCGATTAAGCTATCCGATTATTTTTGCTTCCTGAGCAGGCCCATTCCATGTCTATTTTTCACCCATTGATTCTCGTCCTGGCGATGTTGTCCGGTGGTTGCGCCGCGTTGCTGGCACCACCCGTGTTACCCGGCGCAACCGAGGCCGCTGTGCTCGACAAACTCGGCACGCCGACCCATCGCTACGCGCTTGGCAACGACCACTTGCTCGAATATGCCAAAGGCCCGTGGGGTCAGCGCACCTGGATGGCACGCATCGACAGCGATGGCCGCCTGGTCAGTTATCAACAGGTGCTGACGACCGCGATGTTTGCCACGCTGGTGCCCGGCGTGGCTGACAAGCAGCAAGTGCTATTGACCATCGGTGCACCGGGCGAAACATCGCGCCTGCCACGCATCGGCATGGAAGTCTGGTCCTACGCCTACAAGGAAAGCGATGTCTGGGACTCGATGATGCATGTCCATTTCGACCAGCAAGGCATCGTGCGCCAGATGCTCAACGGCCCGGACCTGCGCTTCGATCCGGATCGCCACTTTCCGTAAGCCGACGCGTTATAACTGCGGGTTGAGCTTCTCAACCTTGGAATGCAACTTGTTGAGCGCCGACAGATATGCCTTGGCCGACGCCACAACGATGTCGAGATCCGCGCCGACACCATTGACGATGCGCCCTGCTTTCGACAATCGCATTGTCACTTCCCCCTGTGATTGCGTACCCGTCGTGATCGCATTGACCGAGAACAGCAGCAGCTCGGCACCACTGGCGGTCTTCGATTCGATCGCGTTGACAATCGCATCGACCGGACCGTTGCCTTCGCCGGTGCAACTGACTTCCTTGCCTTCGATCGAGAACACCACTTTCGCGCTTGGCTTTTCGCCGGTTTCGGAATGCTGCGACAGCGACACGAACTGGTAAAACTCGTTCTCGTGCGACTGCGCTTCATCCGATACCAGCGCCATGATGTCTTCATCGAAAATCTCGGATTTACGGTCGGCCAGTTCCTTGAAACGGGCGAAGGCGGCATTGACTTCGCCTTCCGACTCCAGCGAAATACCGAGTTCTTCGAGGCGCTGCTTGAACGCATTGCGGCCCGACAGCTTGCCCAGCACGATCTTGTTGGCGGCCCAGCCAACGTCTTCGGCGCGCATGATTTCGTAGGTATCGCGGGCCTTGAGCACGCCGTCCTGATGGATACCCGAGGCGTGCGCAAACGCATTGGCACCGACCACCGACTTGTTCGGCTGCACGGCAAAACCCGTGATCTGCGAAACCAGCCGCGAGGTGGCGACGATCTGGCTGATGTCGATACCGACATCGAGCTTGAAGTGATCGTGGCGCGTGCGCAGCGCCATCACGACTTCTTCGAGCGCCGTGTTGCCAGCGCGTTCGCCCAATCCATTGATCGTGCATTCGACCTGACGCGCGCCACCAATCATCACGCCGGCCAATGAATTGGCGACCGCCATGCCCAGGTCGTTATGGCAATGCACTGACCAGACCGCCTTGTCCGAATTGGGGATTCGTTCACGCAAGGTACGCAACATCTGGCCGTACAACTCGGGCACGCCGTAGCCAACGGTGTCGGCAAAGTTGATCGTGGTCGCACCTTCCTTGATGACCGATTCAATCACGCGGCACAGAAAATCAACATCGGAACGACTGCCGTCTTCCGGACTGAATTCGACATCATCGGTGAAGTTGCGGGCAAAGCGCACGGCCTGCGTAGCCTGCTCGAACACCTGGTCCGGCGTCATCCGCAATTTCTTTTCCATGTGCAGCGGCGAGGTGGCAATGAAGGTGTGGATACGCTTGCGTGCTGCGGGTGCCAGCGCTTCGGCAGCACGTGAAATATCCCGGTCATTGGCACGCGACAACGAACACACGGTAGCGTCCTTGATGATGCCGGCAATCGCGTGGATAGACTCGAAATCGCCTTGCGAGGCGGCGGCAAAACCGGCTTCGATGACATCGACCTTGAGCCGCTCGAGCTGGCGTGCGATGCGGATTTTTTCATCCTTGGTCATCGATGCACCGGGAGACTGTTCGCCATCACGCAACGTGGTGTCGAAAATGATGAGCTTGTTTGATGCAACCATGCGGAACTCCCTGAAATGTCGATCGGACTGGCTGGACTGCCATGGTGACATCGACGCCGGTCACGATGGCAACCCGACTGGGTGCTGAATTTTTGTGCAATCAAGAATGCGGTGTGCTGCGTTCATCGGCGATGGGCACCGTCACGGACAACGCAGTGCAACCCAAAAACTATAGGGCCGTTCGGTTGAAAGAGCAACGATTTGATCTGGCCGGCAAGCCAGCGCCGGTCAAGCAGCACTGCGCGTCCCTGACCCCGAATCCATTTGTGGCGGATAAGCGCACAAACAACATCCGGATACCTTTATTTTTTCGCGGACGAATCAGTGCTGGTATCAACGAGGCTAATCGCCTTGCCCTTGAACAGACGCCAGAAATAAATCACGTAGCCCGACAAGCCGTACGACACGAACAGGCCGAACAGCCATTTCGGTGGATCGCTCGAGACCGCGACCATGCCCAGCATGATCAGGAACGCGACGATAAACGGTACCGACTTACGCAGGTTAATGTCCTTGAAACTGTAAAACGGGATGTTGCTGACCATCGTCAGACCGCCGTACAGCGTGATGGCCCAGGCAAACCAAGACAGATCGGGACCCGCAAAACCGAGGTCATCCATCGCCCAGACAAAACCGGCCACCATCGCTGCTGCGGCCGGACTGGGCAGTCCCTGGAAATAACGCTTGTCGACCACCGCAATATTGGTATTGAAGCGTGCCAGCCGCAACGCACCGCCGGCGCAATAGACAAATGCAGCGAGCCAGCCAAGCTTGCCCATGCCACGCAATGACCACTCATAGACCACCAGCGCCGGTGCCGCTCCGAATGACACCATGTCCGACAGGCTGTCGTACTGCGCGCCGAACTCGCTCTGGGTATTGGTCATGCGGGCAACCCGGCCATCGATACTGTCGAGTATCATCGCCGCAAAAATCGCGATCGCCGCATTCTCGAAATTCTGGTTCATCCCCATCACGATGGCGTAAAAACCGCAGAATAAGGCGGCCGTCGTGAAGGCGTTAGGCAAAAGATAGACACCGCGCCGACGCAACGACTGACGCACATGGACGGCATCGACCTGCTGTTGCGGGGTGGATGATGGACGCTTGAAGCGCAGCATTTTGGCCAGCGATGAGCCGCCACGCTTGGGTTTGCGACGATGAGAAGATGCCATGCGAATTCCGTTTCGATTTTCAGCAGCGTAAAGAGTGGCCAGACCAGGAGCCTCGCGAAACCAGGTCTGCCGCTGCGCTGCTATTTTAGTCGAAGCGCACTTACTTGAACCGAATCTTGCCAATCAACTGCATGCGCAACGTGGTTTCGCCCGCTTCGAAACTGGGCTCCTCGACGGCCACGTCCGCTGCCATGCCACGCATGGATTTCATCAGCATCGGTGAATTCTCCCTCGACGTCATCGCTCCGGCACCATCGAAATCCATGCTTTCGATGACCACGTCGGCCGGATTGCGCCCCAATGCGCGCGCCACCGAACTCACCCGTTCGGCCAGGTTTCTGGTCGCCGCGACGATGCGTTCATCATCGAGCTTGCGCGCAGCAGCGTCACTGAGCGAGAACACCAGGCCATTGAGCGCCAGCACGCTCTGCGCAGCAGCGACTGTTTTCGGCAAGATGGCCAGATTGGTCGTCAACACATCGAGGTATTGCCCGACCCGCCACCCGACCGGCTGACGTGGCTTTGCAGACGCTTTTTGCGGCTCATCGGAATAGATCGGGTAGGTGTAATAGCCGCGCGTCGTCAGGACCGCCTGCGGATCGGCCTGCTTGACGATCTCGGTGCCCTGCTTCATCTTGCGGTTCACGCGGGATGCGGCCACCGCCTTGTCCTTGTCCTGCTCCTCGACCATCAGTGTGGCAAGTGCCTGATCGTTGGCGCGCTTGACTTCACCTTGCGCTGGCAGCAAGACCAGCGTGCCCGCCGAGGGCAGGACGGCCTGGGCTTGCACGCCCATGGCCAGGGCCGACAAGGCCACTCCCAACATTGCTTTGCGCAGTTGCGACATCATCATTCTCCGGGGGACAGGTAAAGGCAAAACTATACGCCAGCACTTTCTGGCCCGGCATCCACACCATGGCTGCTTACAATTGAATTGGACACGATCTTTGTCACACGGCGAAAAAAAACCGTGCAAAGGCACGGTCTTCGTGGATCACTGCCAGACGATTACTCTTCCAGCAAACTGCGCAACATCCATGCATTTTTTTCGTGGATCTGCATGCGCTGCGTCAGCAAGTCGCAGGTTGGCTGGTCGTTGGCTTTCTCGGCAATCGGAAACACGGCGCGCGCGGTACGTGCCACGGCTTCCTGGCCTTCTACCAGTTCGCGAATCATCTCTTGCGCTTTTGGCAGGCCGACGCTCGACTTGATGACCGTCAGCGCAGCGAACTGTTCGTAGGTTCCGGGTGCCGGCTCGCCCAGCGAACGGATACGCTCGGCCAGCAGATCCACGGCGGCCCACTGTTCGGTGTACATGCCCATGAACATCAGATGCAGAGTCTGAAACATCGGACCCGTGACGTTCCAGTGGAAATTATGCGTCTTCAGGTACAGCGTGTAGGTGTCGGCCAGCAGATGGGACAAACCATCGACGATCTTGGCGCGATCCTTGTCGCCGATACCAAAATCAATTACGGGTACTGCTACTTTTTTTGCGCTCATTGAGTGACTCCTGTAATGGGGATGAGGGAAATTGCTTGATGACGCGTCATGGTCTCGCAACGTCATCGGACCTGTCGATGGTAACCCGTCCGGCGCAAGTGTGTCTGCGTGCCACCTCACACAACGCTTGACCAAAAAAAAACCGCACCGAAGTGCGGTTTCCGGAACACTGGAATC
Organism: Actimicrobium sp. CCI2.3; assembly: GCF_035019065.1. Classification (NCBI taxonomy): domain Bacteria; kingdom Pseudomonadati; phylum Pseudomonadota; class Betaproteobacteria; order Burkholderiales; family Oxalobacteraceae; genus Actimicrobium; species Actimicrobium sp. CCI2.3. Next base: position 26,278 of record NZ_JASJWR010000022.1, read on the forward strand.
GATCAGTTCTTCGATTGATCAACCAGCTTGTTCTTCGCAATCCACGGCATCATTGCGCGCAGCTTGGCACCCACTTCTTCGATCTGGTGCTCGGAAGTCAGGCGACGACGCGAGATCAGGGTTGGTGCACCGGCCTTGTTTTCGAGGATGAAGCTCTTGGCGTATTCGCCAGTCTGGATATCCTTGAGGACCTGACGCATCGCGTTCTTGGTGTCTTCAGTGACGATCTTCGGACCCGTGACATATTCGCCGTATTCGGCGTTGTTCGAGATCGAGTAATTCATGTTGGCGATACCGCCTTCATAGATCAGGTCGACGATCAGTTTCAGTTCGTGCAGGCATTCAAAGTAAGCCATTTCCGGGGCATAACCGGCTTCTGTCAGCGTCTCGAAACCGGCCTTGATCAGTTCGACTGCGCCACCGCACAACACGGCTTGCTCGCCGAACAGGTCGGTTTCGGTCTCTTCGCGGAAATTGGTTTCAATGATGCCGGCACGACCGCCACCATTGGCCATCGCGTACGACAGGGCGATGTCACGTGCGATACCCGACTGGTCCTGGTAGACGGCGATCAGATGAGGAACGCCGCCGCCCTGGGCGTAGGTCGAACGCACGGTATGGCCCGGAGCCTTCGGTGCAATCATGATGACGTCGAGGTCGGCGCGCGGCACGACTTGACCGTAGTGCACATTGAAGCCGTGGGCGAATGCCAGCACGGCGCCTTGCTTGGCGTGCGGTGCGACGTTTTCGTTGTAGACCTGGGCGATGTTCTCGTCCGGCAGCAAGATCATGATGATGTCGGCGGCCTTGACTGCCTCATTGACTTCCGCGACCTTCAGGCCGGCGTTGACAACTTTGTCCCACGACGCGCCACCCTTGCGCAGACCCACCGTCACGGTGATGCCTGAATCATTGAGGTTCTGGGCGTGCGCATGGCCTTGTGAACCGTAGCCGATGATGGCGACATTCTTGCCTTTGAGCAGGGACAGGTCGCAGTCTTTGTCGTAAAAAACGTTCATGATATTTCCTTGAATTATTTGTTGGTATGGAATTGCTTTGATGGGGGACTACTTCACGCCTTGAGGATGCGCTCGCCACGACCGATACCGGAACCGCCGGTACGCACCGTCTCGAGTATCGAGGCGTGGTCAATCGAATCAATGAACGCGTCGAGCTTGGTCTTGTTGCCGGTCAGCTCGATCGTGTAGGTTTTTTCGGTCACGTCGATGATGCGTCCACGGAAAATATCAGCGGTACGTTTCATCTCTTCGCGCTCCTTGCCTACGGCCCTGACCTTGATCAGCATCAGTTCGCGTTCGATGTGCGCGCCTTCGGTCAGGTCGACCACTTTCACGACTTCGATCAGGCGGTTCAGATGCTTGGTGATCTGTTCGATCACGTCATCCGACCCATTGGTGGCGATGGTCATCCGCGATAGCGTCGGGTCTTCGGTCGGAGCGACCGTCAGCGTTTCGATGTTGTAGCCACGCGCCGAAAACAGACCGACGACGCGGGACAGCGCACCTGCTTCATTTTCCAGAAGTACGGAGACAATATGACGCATGATTACAAATCCTCCGATCCAAGCAGCATTTCAGTGAGGCCTTTTCCGGCTTTCACCATCGGCCAGACATTTTCGGTTTGATCCGTAATGAAGTTCATGAACACCAGCCGGTCCTTCATCGCAAACGCTTCTTTCAATGCGCCATCGATATCCTTCGGATCTTCGATCTTCATGCCGACGTGGCCATAGGATTCGGCCAGCATCGTGAAGTCCGGCAGCGAATCCATGTACGACTCGGAATAGCGGCCGTTATAGTCGATCTTCTGCCACTGTTGCACCATGCCGAGCACGCGGTTGTTGAGCAGGATGATCTTCGGCGTCAGGTGATATTGCTTGCAGGTTGCGAGTTCCTGAATACACATCTGGATCGACGCTTCGCCGGTGATGCAGGCGACGGTCGCATCAGGATTCGCCATCTGCACACCCATTGCATACGGCAAGCCGACTCCCATCGTGCCAAGACCACCGGAGTTGATCCAGCGACGTGGCTTGTCGAAACCGTAGTATTGTGCGGCCCACATCTGGTGCTGGCCGACATCCGAGGTAATGAACGCATCACCTTTGGTGATATCCCATACTTTCTGGACCACCGATTGCGGCTTGATGACGATATCGGAATTGGTAAACTTCAGGCAATCCTTGCCGCGCCACTCGTTGATCTGTTTCCACCAGCTGGCCAGAGCAACCTGACTAGGTTTTTGTGCCGCGGCGTCGGCTGCATCGAGCTGGGCCAGCATTTCCTGCAGCACATCGCGTACGTTACCAACGATCGGAATATCGACCTTGACGCGCTTGGAAATCGACGATGGATCGATATCAATATGGATGATCTTGCGGGCCACCGATGAAAAATGCTTGGGGTTACCGATCACGCGATCATCGAAGCGCGCACCGATGGCAATCAATACATCGCAATGCTGCATCGACATATTGGCTTCATAGGTGCCGTGCATGCCAGGCATGCCGACGAAATTTTCGCTCGTTGAGCGATAAGCGCCCAGACCCATCAGGGTGTTGGTGCACGGGAAGCCAAGGCGATCGACCAGCTTGTTCAGTTCGGGGGACGCATTGGCAAGGATCACGCCACCGCCGGTGTAGATCATCGGCCGTTCGGCATTGAGCAGCAACTGAACCGCCTTGCGGATTTGACCCGAATGGCCCTTGTCGACAGGCTTGTACGAGCGCATTTCGATTTCCTTCGGATAGTCATACACGCACTTGTGCATGCTGATGTCCTTCGGAATATCGACCAGCACCGGACCGGGACGACCGGTCGTGGCGATGAAAAAAGCCTTCTTCATCGTCAATGCCAGATCCTTGACGTCCTTGACCAGGAAGTTGTGCTTGACGCATGGTCGCGTGATACCGACCGTATCGCATTCCTGGAAGGCATCCTGACCAATCGCATGGGACGGCACCTGCCCGGAGATGATCACCATCGGGATCGAATCCATGTAGGCCGTCGCCAATCCGGTAACGGCATTGGTCACGCCGGGCCCGGATGTCACCAGGGCCACACCGACTTTGTTGGAACTGCGGGAATAAGCATCGGCGGCGTGAATGGCCGCTTGCTCGTGACGTACCAGGATGTGCTGAAACTTATCCTGGTTATAAATAGCGTCGTAAATATAAAGTACTGCTCCGCCCGGGTAACCGAACACGTGTTCGACCCCTTCTTCGGCGAGACAGCGCACGACGATTTCGGCACCGGTCATTTCTTTGCCGGTGTCATTCGTGGTGTCATTGCGTGGTTCGGCATTCAATTTGTAACTCATACAACATTCCTTTCAAGGTCCATTGGAAATTGATCGGATGCTTTTTCCTGGCGAACCCGGTACGACAGCAAACGGCCTCTGGCTTTCCTTTGTTGTGCGGTCCCACGATCGTCGACATCTTCCCTGGAAGATGCCTCAAGCATGGTTAACGCGACTCGTTCGGCCGGAGGGTCAATCACTTCAGTACGGGGTTCTCGCGCTTGTGGCACGGGTCAAAGCAAACAGCCTTAATGGTAAAGCGCGTCTCGCCGCCGGGCCATGTTGTGCAGGGCATGCGGCCAGACCATAATCCTCTGCGATGCGAGAGGGAGAGACAAGGTAATGCGTTGCCTCATTAAGGTCAAGTTAAAACAGCCGCGAATACCCGCGTTTTCAGGCACCAGACGTAAATATCGTGCGCAGATCATCGAATTTTGCTAGCATGCGCACAGTTTTCGGCAAGGCAGCAGCAGGCTGCCAAGCGCATCCACACCCACTGACTTTTCTGGCGATACAGGCAACGGAGCGCCTCCTTGCATGGCAACTGATAAAGAACTTTCCGACTTCCTTGAAAATGTAGAACGACGGGCATTCAAGCAGGCTATTTACGCGGTCCGCAAAGAAGAGTCCGCGCTCGACATCGTGCAAGATGCGATGATCAAATTATCACAAAGTTACGGCGACAAACCGCCCGCCGAGCTTCCGCTGCTATTCCAGCGCATCTTGCAAAACACCATCCACGATTACTTCCGTCGTGAAAAAGTACGCAATACCTGGGTCACCCTTTTTTCCAGCATGACTGGCAATGGCGACGCGGGCGACGAGTTTGAACTGCTCGACCATTACAACGCTGAAGACAATGCGCAATCGTCGGAATCCGGTGCGGATAAGTTGCAGCGGGAACAGACGCTCAATGCCATCGATCACGAAATACAAAAACTTCCGGCCCGTCAACGCGAAGCATTTCTGATGCGTTACTGGCAGGACTTCGACGTCGCCGAAACGGCTGCTGCCATGGGGTGTTCCGAAGGAAGTGTGAAAACGCACTGTTCGCGCGCCAGCCATACCCTGGCCCAAGCACTAAAAGCCAAAGGAATTACGCTATGAATACCCGGGAATTAAATTTCGCCTACAAAGTAAGACACGCGTTAAATGAAAATCTTGACAACCTGCCGAAGGCAACAACAGACCGACTCGCTGCCGCACGCAAGAAAGCTCTGTCTGTAAAACGTCAGGACTCGCCGTTAAAAGTGTTTGCCACTGAACACGCACTGGCCGGAGCCGCAGCAGGATTGATCAGCAAGACATCACCCTGGTTCAACCGCATCGGTTTGATTCTTCCACTGCTGGCATTGGTGGCGGGTCTGTCAGGGATGTACCAATTCGAAAAACAGCAACGCATTAGCGACACGGCTGAAATTGATGCAGCGGTCTTATCGGACGAGTTGCCTCTGTCGGCCTATCTGGACAACGGTTTTAGTGCCTATCTGGCAAAGCAGACAAACTGATCATGACCCGCGGCACCACCACGACCACCAGAAAACGCTGGCTTATCGCCGGCCTGCTGGCAACTGCCGTGCTGGCGGGACTGGTTGCCGTTGTCTTTCCATTCATCACTGCACAACCGTTCACTGCACAGCCGGTCACTACACAGCCGGTCACTACGCAGCCGGTCATCAATGAGGCAACACCCCCTCTGGCAAAACCCGCTGCAAAATCCATCGAGCCCGACACACGGCCAAGGTGGAATGAATTGACTCCGATCCAGCAAAACGCACTCGCACCACTAGCGGCGGAATGGAACAAGATCGAAGTATTCAGAAAGAAGAAGTGGCTCGAGATCGGCAATCGCTACGTCAACATGAGTGCCGAAGAGCAATCACGGATGCAGGAGCGCATGCGCGAATGGGCCAAACTGACACCAGATGAACGACGGGTTGCGCGTGAAATTTACACCCGCACCAAAAAACTTGATGCGAGCCAGAAATCTGCCCAGTGGCAGGAATATCAGCAGTTACCCGAAGATCAGAAGAAAAAACTGGCCGAGAGCACGCCTGCAAAAAAACATGTTTCGAATCTGCCGATGCTATCGGCCGGCAGCAAACCGGCAACCGTACCGAAGCAGTTTGAAAAAGCCGTTGCTGAACAACCCGCCGTGACGTCTTCACCGGCCTCTGAAGTGTCACCCTTGGCTGTTCCTCAGCCTCCTGCACCTCCAACAGCAGTCACTCAATAAAGCCCGATGCCGGATTCCTCCTCGTCACTCCCCTTGGCACCGCCGTCTGTCCTGCGCCGCCTGGCAGTCATGCTCTATGAAGGCATGCTGTTATTCGGTGTGCTGTTCATCGCTGGCTGGTTGTTCGGCACACTGCTGCAACAACGTCATGCACTCTATTTACGCGGCGTCCTGCAATACTGGCTGTTCTTTGTCATGGCGGCCTACTTCATCTGGTTCTGGAGTCATGGTGGCCAGACGCTGGCAATGAAAACCTGGCGAGTACGCCTGGTAGCAGCAGATGGCTCTGCGGTCTCGGTACTCCAGGCAACCGCGCGCTTCCTGCTGAGCTGGCTATGGGTCGTACCCGGTTTGATGCTGGCATGGCGTTTTCAGGCGCAGGGCTGGATGCTGGTAGTCATTCCCGCGGCCAACGTCGTGATCTGGGCTGGCCTGTGCTGGCTCGATCCGTCCCGGCGATTCATGCACGACCGACTGGCTCGTACAAAGCTGATCGGTGTCCCCGATCTGAAGAAAAAATAAACCTTGTGATCGGGATACCGTACCGCAGTAATTGCCTTCGATACACTAAAAAAAATCGAACTAAGCCAGTCCCATCCACCTCATCGCTTCCGGTGCGATGAACCGTTCTATGACGCCAATCAACAGCGCCATGCGCGGCGACGCAGCAAACCACCGCACATCCGGTACTGGCAGGACAGAGTGATCCGGCGACTGACCCGCTGGCTACTAGTATTTCAAGGACTGGCCGTCATCGGTCTTGGCGTGGGACTGCTGAAACTGGCACATCTGCCGCACCCTTGGCTGGCCTTGGTGCTCAGTATCGGTCTGGTCGTCGCCATCCGGCTATCGATCACCGTCGGCGGGTTCATCCTGGCCTGGCGCTATCGCAGTGAAACTCCCGCACCTTTTCGTATTGGCCTGGGCATGACCGTACGCTTGATCGGCAACGAGTTCGGTGCCAGCATGCTCAGCGCGAGCTGGAACATGCCGTTCTTCCAGGTCGGGAAGCGGCCAGCCGCACAACCGGAAGGCCACTCGGTCTTGCTCATCCACGGCTATGGCTGCAACAGCGGTTACTGGCGCTCAATGAGCAAAAGACTCAGCGCAGCCCACATCACGCACCACGGAATCGATCTTGAACCGGCGCTAGCCAGCATCGATCACTACCTGCCTGCCATCACCGAGGCGATCGAGACACTCGCACGCGACAGCGGCTGCGACCAGGTGATCCTGGTCGCCCACAGCATGGGAGGCCTGATCAGCCGTGCCTGGCTCAGCGAGCATGGCGACAACCGTATCGCCGCCATCATCACGCTGGGTACGCCGCATCACGGCACGGCATTGGCACGCAGTGGAATCGGCATCAACGCACGCCAGATGTGCTGCGCTGCCGACCAGACACCGAGCCCCTGGCTGCAACAACTGCAACGCAGGGAGGCCGGGCGAACCGTCAGCTGGTTCGATTCGATCGATTCGATTTATTCCCATCACGACAATATCGTTTCGCCACAATTGTCGGCCCATCTTGATGGCGCGACCAACTTCGCCGTGTCAGGCATCGGTCATGTCTCACTCGGCATGGACCGTCGCGTACAAGATCATGTCATCGCGCGGATCAGGCAGATTGCGATATCGCAGAGAGTCCACCAAAACAGGTCGCCAACATGAAATCGACGATCTGCGCATCGCTATGCACGCCCATCATCTTCAGATAATCGACGCTCGGATCACACGACCGGGCATAAATGGTCAGCAAGATGACTTCGACCGGCAAATTCTGATGCAACTCGCCAGCGGCACGCGCCGCCTCGATCAACCCCGCCAGCAACTCATTGAGATCCATGACCCGGCTGATGTATTTCGGATTGTCGAGCAGCGAGTCACGCAGAAATTTATTGTCCGACGGTAGCATCGGCAAACCGCCCTGCAACCGTACTTCGAGTGCCCAGCGCAAGATGCCACGCAACTGATCGATGGCGGGCATCTCGGATGGCAAGGCGCGCACGTGCGCAAGGGTGTTTTCGATCAGGCGGATCATCGCCGCCGCCGCAAGGGATTCCTTCGACGAAAAATGCTTGTAAAGACTAGCCTTGGCAATCCCGACCTCCGCAGCGACCTCATCCATCGTCATCAAGTCATACCCTTTGCGCGCCAGCAAACCATGGACCGCATGGATAATTGCCGCCTCCCTGACGAGAAGTTGCTGCTGCTTGAAAGTGAGTTTTTGGACAGGAATCATCGACACATTTTTTAGAAAACACAAAGGAATATTGAACTTCAACGATTATATGACACCTTAACAAGTAGGAATCCCGATTGCTTGTAGCTCCGCTTGTAGCTCCGCTTGTAGCTCGCTTGTAGCTCTATTAACAGGCAAAGCCGCGCCATGCGTTCACCAACATCAAAGGAGCATCATGAAACCAGCCCTATTGCCCACCCTCCTTCTCTCGGCCACGTTGACCTTTTCAATCGGTGCTGCCAGTGCCACGGACCTGGTTGAAACCGCCTCCACTGCCGGCAGTTTCAAAACGTTTCTTGCGACCGTCAAGGCAGCAGGCATGACGGACTCGCTACGTACTCAGGGGCCCTTCACAGTGTTTGCACCCAGCGACGAAGCCTTTGCGAAACTGCCCGATGGTACCGTCGAGACGATGATGAAAGACAAGGCAAAGCTGGCGCAACTGATCTCCCATCACATTGTCCCCGGCAAACTATTGGTCGCTGAAGTCAAGCCTGGTCCCTTGCAAACCATCCAGGGCGACTCCGTCAAACTCACCTCCGACAACGGCATGGTAACCGTTGACGGAGCCCGCGTGACATCCAGCGACCTGAAAGCCGACAACGGCGTGATCCAGATAATCGACAAGGTAATCCTGCCCTGATAGCTCACCGTTGATCGTCAAGGTAGCCGGTCGCAAACCGAATATTCGATGGTATGCTGGCCGCAAAATTTAGCCGGCGACCCTCCATGACGATGCAACAAAAAGTACCGCGCCGTACCCGCGAACGTATCCTCGACCTTTCATTACAACTGTTCAACGAATTCGGTGAGCCCAACATCACGACCACCGTCATCGCCGATCAGATGGGTATTTCGCCGGGTAACCTGTACTACCATTTCCGAAACAAAGACGACATCGTCAATTCCATTTTCGTGCAGTTTGAAGGCGAAATTTCTCACATGCTGGCGGTGCCAGATAGCCGCCACCCGACCATCGAGGATGTCTGGCATTACCTGCATCTGATGTTTGAACTGGTATGGCGCTACCGCTTTTTTTATCGCGACCTGAGTGACCTGCTATCGCGCAACCGCAAGGTGGAAGTCGACGTCAAGAACATCCTCGCCCACAAAAACCACGTTGCGCGTCACCTGTGCATCGGGTTACGCAATGATCAAGCCCTGGAAGCTGACGACCTCGAGATTGATGCGCTGGCGACCAACATGGTCGTCGTCGCAACCTACTGGCTCTCCTACGAATACGTCAACAATCCCCGCAAGTACTCCGAACAACAAGCCAGTGCCGATGCACTGGTACGCGGCTGCTATCAGGTGCTGTCGCTGATCCGGCCTTATTTGCGTGGCGAGACGCAAGTGCGCTTTGACAAGCTGGCCGCTGACTACCGAAAGAAATTGACATGACATCTCCAATTCAATCCCTGTGTGTTTACTGCGGTGCCTCCAGCGGCAACTCTGCGCACTATGTCGATGCTGCCCGTTTGATGGGCAAGGCACTGGTCGAGAACAACATCGCACTGGTCTACGGCGGTGGACAGATTGGTCTGATGGGTGCCATTGCCGATGAAGTCATGCGTCTTGGCGGCGTCGTCACAGGTGTTATCCCGCAAGCCTTGCTTGGCAAAGAAGTCGGTCATCCGGGACTAAGCAAGCTGCACGTCGTCAAAGACATGCACGAACGCAAAGCGATGATGGCAGAGTTATCCGACGGATTCATTGCCATGCCGGGCGGCATGGGAACGATGGAAGAATTGTTTGAAATGCTGACATGGTCGCAGCTAGGCTTTCATGACAAGCCGGTCGGACTGCTCAATGTACTCGGGTTCTATGACGGCTTGATCAGCTTCGTCGATCACATGGTGACTCAAGGTTTCCTGCGTTCACATCATCGGCAACTACTGATGCAGGACACCTCCGCTGTCAGCCTGATTGGCCAGCTGCTTGACTACCGTCCTGGCCAGATCGCCAAATTGCTCAACGATGCGTCGGCCAAAAAGCTGTTGCCCTGAATGGGCAATCTACGCGAACTACCCTAGCGCCTGACGGAAATCCTGTACCAGATCTGCGGTGTCTTCGATACCGACCGAGACCCGAATCAGTGATTCGGCGATCCCCATTGAAGCCCGTCGTTCGGCACCCATTTCAAAAAAGATCGTATGCGCAACCGGGATAACGAGCGTGCGGGTATCACCCAGATTGCTGGCAGGGATCGCCAGACGGAGCCGATTCAGGTAGTCGAAACAATCGACATCGGCACGCAACTCGAAACTGAACAAGCTGCCAAAAGCGCGGAATAACTCTCCGGCCAGCGCATGCTGCGGATGCGATGGCAAGCCCGGATAATGGACCGCAGCAACCCGTGGGTCGGCTTCCAGCATCTGTGCCACGGCGGTCGCATTCGCGCATTCACGATCCAGGCGCAGCGCCATCGTCTCGGCACCCACCGACAAATGATGCGCCGCCTCCGGGCCTAGCGATCCGCCAAAGTCACGCAAGGCTTTGGCGCGCAGTTGCGCCAGCCCCCACTGCCGTGCCGGCGCGCGCTTGTAGTTATCGAAAATATTCGGATACGTGGACCAATCGAACAATCCGGTGTCGGTCAGGCTGCCGCCCAATGCATTGCCATGCCCGCCAATCGATTTGGTCAGCGCATTGACCACCAGGCTGGCACCGACTGATTTGGGGCGGAACAGATACGGCGACGTCATCGTATTGTCGACCACGTAGACGATCCCGCGCGCCGCGCACAGCGCACCGATGCGTTTGAGGTCGGCGACCTGCGTGCGCGGGTTGGCGATGGTCTCGACAAAGACGACACGGGTCGACGGCGTCAGCGCGGCTTCCACCAAAGCGACATCCGTGGCGTCGACAAAACTGACATCAACCCCTTGCCCGGCCACAGTCTGCCACAGGCTGTTCGTATTACCGAACAAGAATGCCGACGACACCACATGATCGCCCTCACGTAACAAGGACTGCACGATCGCAGCAATGGCAGCCATGCCAGTGGCGAAACAAATGCTGCCCTGACCGTCTTCCATCAGCGTGATCTTGTCTTCCAGTGCCGACACGGTCGGATTGCCCTGGCGACCGTAACGGTAGCCAGGTTGCTTGCCCTGGAAGACCGCCGCCAGTTCGCGTGCATCCTTGTAGCCGAACGCGACTGACGTGTGGATCGGCTTGTGCAGCGCGCCGTGCTCGATCGGCTTTTGGCGATCGCTATGCAAGATGGTGGTGGTAAAGCCGTAGTTGCTGGTATCGGTCATGTTGGAATGAAGAATGAACTGCTGGAAAATACCTTACCGCGAAACAGCCATTCGGACGACATCCGAACGGCTGCTCAAGATCGCCGGTGCTAGTCGACCTGGGCGAGATTCAGGTTCAATTGCGAACGGACTGCATCATCGTTTTCAGGCAACGGATTGTTGCGGGCGAACTCGATCCGGTCGAGATAATCACGTGAGATATCGCCAGTGACATACACGCCGTCGAAACAGGACGCTTCAAAATTGCGCAGCGCCGGATTGATGTCGGTAATCGAGCGTTTGAGCGCGTCGAGGTCTTGATACACCAACGCATCAGCGGTGATTTCGCGACAGATCTCTTCGTTGCTCCGACCGTAGGCAATCAGTTCGTGACGCGTTGGCATGTCAATACCATAGACATTCGGAAATTTAACCGGTGGCGCCGCCGAGGCAAAAATCACGCGTTTGGCACCGGAGTCGCGCGCCATCTGAACAATCTCACGGCTTGTGGTGCCACGTACGATCGAGTCATCAACCAGCAAGACGCTCTTGCCCTTGAATTCCGAACCGATCGCATTGAGTTTCTGGCGCACTGATTTGCTGCGAATCGCCTGCCCCGGCATCAGGAAGGTACGGCCGATATACCGATTCTTGATGAAGCCTTCGCGATAGTCGAGGTTCAGTTTCATTGCCAGTTCCATTGCCGCCGGGCGGGAGGAATCAGGAATCGGCATCACCACGTCGATATCGCCGGCGGTAAATTCACGCTTGATTTTTTCGGCCAGGTACTCGCCCATTTTCAGGCGTGCGGCATAGACCGATGCGCCATCAATCACCGAATCCGGACGGGCGAAATAGACAAATTCGAAAGCACACGGATTGAGGGTCGGGTTCTCGGCACATTGCTGGTTATAGAGGTGTCCATCATTGTCGATGAAAATCGCCTCGCCCGGCATCACGTCACGCAGGAAGCGAAAGCCAAGACCTTCGAGCGCAACCGATTCACTGGCGACGACGTATTCGGTGCCCTTGCTGGTGTCATTGATGCCGATGCACAGCGGACGAATCCCGTACGGATCGCGAAACGCCAGCAATCCGTAGCCGGAAATTTGCGCCACCACCGCATAGGACCCGCGAACACGCTGATGCAGCACGGCCACGGCCTTGAACAACGCAGCCGGATCAAGCGAATAGCCACTGGTCGCTTGCTGGATTTCATGCGCGAGGACATTGAGCAGCACCTCTGAATCCGACGTGGTGTTGATGTGCCGACGATCGTTCTTGAACATCTCGATCTTCAACTGTTCCCAGTTGGTCAGATTGCCGTTGTGCGCGAGCGTGATGCCGAACGGCGCATTGACATAGAACGGCTGGGCTTCTTCGGCACTGGATGAACCAGCGGTCGGATAGCGGCACTGACCGATACCGATATTGCCCTGGAGCGAGCGCATATTGCGGGTGCGGAAAACATCACGAACCAAGCCGTTGGCCTTGTGCATGTAAAACATGTTTGCATGACTGGTTGCGATACCTGCTGCATCCTGACCGCGATGCTGCAACAACAGCAGTGCATCGTAGATCAGTTGGTTGACAGGACTATGGGAAACGACGCCGACGATGCCACACATGGTGGACTCCTAACTAAGACAATTCAAAAATGCACATGCCGCGCGAAATCGCCCGGCAAGAAAGATTGGGCAGTACGGGCAGCGGTCTCTGCCAGCGGACTCAACAGCGCCTCGGTCCAGAATGGTTGCTGAGGTATGGCGGTAGTGCCACACACCAGCACGACAGCGAGCACGATAACCAGTCCGCGCGCCAGCCCAAACAAACCACCGAGGCCACGATCGACCAGTGTCAGACCGCTGGCCTTGATGATGGATTCCAGCGCCATCGACAGCAAACCCATCAACAAGCGTACCCCGATAAACAAAACAACAAAAGCCACGATCAGGCGCATCGTGCTACCCGGGATAAGCGCTGGCAGCAATTGAGCCAGCGCATCACCGTATTGATTAGCGACCACCAGCGCGACGATCCAGCTGGCCAGCGACAGCACTTCCTTCACCAGCCCGCGCAAAGTACTGATCACCACAGAACAGATCAATATGAACAGCACCAGATAATCAAAAACAGTCAAAGGCATGTACCAGCTCAGGACGGCACGACGGTGCCGGACAAACCAATCTTGCTCAGCCGTGCGCGCATCTTGTCGACTTCCTCCTGACTGGAAAACGGACCAATACGAACCCGGATACGCTGACCGGCATCCGTCCCGATCGTTTGCGTGTAGGAACTGATACCGGCGGCTTTCAATTTATCTTGTAGCTCGGCGACTTTTTCTTTCGTTGCCAGTGCGGCTACCTGCACGATGAGCCGGGCGGCTTTCTTGTCGACCTTTGCTGCGCTGGCAGAACTACCGTCGAGTATAGCCATGGCGCGGGCACTGTCTGTGGTATTACCGTCGGCGGGTGCGGGTGCGGGTGCGGAATCTGGCTTCGGCTCGGGCTTCGGCTCGGACTTCAGTTCAGGCTTGGGCTTGGGTTCGGGCGCGGGCTTCACAGCAGGTTTCTCCACCGGCTTGACCGGCACCGCCACACTGGCTTCCTTTGGTTTGGACTCGTCTGCCGACACGGCAATCTTGCTGACACTGGCCGGCGTCGCAGCGCCAGGCTCAATGATCTCTTCAGATTTATCGAGCGCCGCACCCTGAGGCAGATTAGCCGCCGGCGCATCCGACGCAGTCTTTGGCTGGGTTGCACGCGCCGGTGAATCCTTGGACGGGATCTGAACCAGTACATCATCGCCCAGCGGCCGTGGATCAGAATCGAGCACCATCGGCAGACCAATCACCGCAGCCAGTACGAGTGCCACGGCACCAACCAGACGGCGGCGGGCGCGTTTTTTCTCGGGCAGGACCGGGTCGATTTGCTCGGCAGCTTTTTTGGACGGCTTGCTTTTTGTCCGCCCCCGGGCAACCCCCGACTCCTCTTCGGAACGAGAGAAAAACGCCCCTTCCGAAGTGTCAGGTTCTGGTGGTTTCTTGCGAAAAAACGATGTCAAGCCCATGCTGTCGAGTGAAAGTAATTCAGTGATTGGCAGCAGCGCGGAACGCCATGACGCCGGCGACGGTGAGGAACGATCCGAAAACCGCAATTCTATCATTCTCCCCTGCCCGGCTCGTTGCATTTGCGAATGCTTCGGCTGGCGTGGCGAAACAGCTAATCGTACATTCGGCATCGGTTTTGTCGCTCGGCGTCACGCCGGCGGCAAGGAGTTTGTCGCGTATCTGCTCGGCGCTGGCACCACGCGGCGGCGGCAGATCGGTCACGCACCAGTGATCCACCTGACCCTTAAGTTGCGCAATGACGCCATCAATATCTTTGTCCTGCAACGCACCGAACACCGCATAGGTGTAGGGATGAAAACCCATATTGCCGAAGTTTTGCGACAGCGTTGCCGCCGCATGCGGGTTGTGGGCCACATCAAGAATCACGGTTGGACGGCCAGGCAACACCTGGAAGCGGCCTGGCAAATCGACCAGCACCAACCCGGTCCGGACTTCCTGTGCACCGACCGGTAGCCGCAGTCGCAATACTTCCAGCGCGGCCAGCGCCGCAGCGGCATTGAGCAACTGGTTGGCACCGCGCAAGCTCGGATAGCCCAGCGAGTTGCGGCGCTGGTCGCGGCCACCATAATTCCACTGCAATTGGTCGCCCATGTAATTGAAGTCCCGTCCCAGCAGCCACAAGTCGGCACCGATCGCGGCCGCATGGTCGAGCAGGGATTGCGGCGGTACCGGGTCGCTGCAAATCGCCGCTTTCCCGGCGCGGAAAATCCCGGCCTTTTCAAAGCCGATGGCTTCGCGCGTATGACCCAGATATTCGGTGTGATCGATATCAACACTGGTGATGATCGCGACATCGGCGTCAATGATATTCATTGCATCCAGGCGTCCGCCCAGACCAACCTCAAGAATCACGACATCGAGATGCGCATCGACAAACATCTGCAAAATCGCCAGCGTGGTGAACTCGAAATAGCTCAGCGAAATCTCGCCACGAGCTTGCTCGACGGCGGCAAAGTAGCGCACCAGTTCGGCATCGGAAGCCGCCTCACCGACCACGCGGGCCCGCTCGTTGAAATCGATCAGATGCGGCGAAGTCGAGAGGCCGACACGGTAACCGGCTTGCAGCAGGATCGCTTCGAGCATGGCGCAAGTCGATCCTTTGCCGTTCGTGCCACCGACGGTAATCACCGGGCAATCGAAACCGATCTTCATGCGTGTCGCGACCGCGGACACGCGGTCGAGGCCCATGTCGATGGTGACTGGATGTTGGGATTCCAGGCGGCTTAGCCAACCTGCCAGTGTGTCGGGAAGTGTTTGCATGATGCTCAAGATGGGTTCGATCCGGAAAAAATAAAGCCCGAACTGATCGCTCGGGCTTGCTGGTGGCAGAGGGGGTTCAGGCGATCACGTCGGCAGCCTGGTTTTGCAACAGAGCCAGTAGCCGGGCGATTTCTTCGCGCATTTTGCGGCGATCCACAATCATGTCGACAGCGCCCTTGGTGACTAAAAATTCGGCACGCTGAAAACCTTCAGGCAGTTTTTCGCGCACGGTATTTTCGATCACGCGTGGTCCTGCAAAACCAATCAATGCTTTCGGCTCGGCAATCACGACATCGCCCATGAATGCAAACGATGCGGATACGCCACCCATGGTCGGGTCGGTCAGCACGGAAATAAAAGGCAGCTTCTTTTCAGCTAACTTGGTCAGCATCGACGTAGTTTTCGCCATCTGCATCAGCGACAGCAAACCTTCCTGCATCCGTGCACCGCCTGTGGCAGTGATGCAAATGAGTGGCACCATCTGTTCGAGTGCGTTTTGTGCAGCACGGACAAAACGTTCGCCGACGACGGAGCCCATTGAGCCGCCCATGAATTCAAATTCAAAACAAGCCACCACGACAGGTAGCGACATGATGGTGCCACCCAGAACGATCAACGCATCGGTTTCGCCGGTGGCTTCCATGGCCGCTTTCAGGCGATCCGGATATTTCTTGCTGTCCTTGAACTTGAGCGTATCGACCGGCAGGACTTCCTGACCTATTTCATATCGACCACCTGCGTCGAGCAAGGCATCGAGGCGCTCACGGGCACGGATGCGCATGTGATGATTACACTTCGGACAAACCCGGATATTCGATTCGAGATCGGTGCGATACAGCACCGCTTCGCAAGAAGGACATTTCACCCACAGGCCTTCAGGCACGGACTTGCGTGTGGCTGATTCGGAGCGCTGTATGCGCGGTGGTAGCAGTTTCTCAAGCCAGCTCATGGTGTCCTCTAAATTTTTTACTTGGGCGATTGTACCTTTTGCCCGTACCGCGAACAAAATCGATCGTCAGTGACTCAGTCTGCGGCATCCAGCGCCGCGCGGATTCCGGCCACAAAGTGATGGGCGGTCTCGACTGCCTTGTCGTGCGGCGTGGTCTCCAGCTCCTGGATAATGCGACTGCCAATGACGACGGCATCAGCGACACCGGCAATGGCGCGGGCGGTCGCGCCATCACGAATACCAAAGCCAACAGCGATCGGCAATTTGACATGCTGGCGGATTGCGGCAATGCGTTCCGATACATTCCCGATATCGATATTGCCGGCGCCGGTAACGCCTTTGAGCGACACGTAATAACAAAAACCGCGTCCTGCGGCAGCGACCTGACGAATGCGTTGGTCCGTCGATGTCGGTGCCAGCAGGAAGATCGGATCGAGGCCCTGGGCTTGCATGCCAGCGGCGAATTCTTCGCATTCTTCAGGAGGATAGTCGACGACGATCGTGCCATCGACACCGGCAGCGGCGGCCGCGGCGATAAATACCTGCTGTCCCATGCGCTCGATCGGATTGGCGTAGCCCATCAGTACGACTGGCGTCGTGTTGTCCGTTTCGCGGAACTGGCGCACGAATTCGAGCACGTCGCGTAAGCCGACACCATACTTGAGTGCGCGTTCGCAGGCGCGCTGGATGACCGGGCCTTCGGCCATCGGGTCGGAAAACGGAACACCCAGTTCCAGGATATTGGCACCGCCGGCAACCATCGCATGCATCAGCGGCACGGTCAGTTGGGGCGACGGATCACCTGCGGTAATGAATGGGATCAATCCGGTTTTGTGGCTGGCTGCAAGCGCCGCCATCGTTGCTTGAATTCTGGACATGGTCTTTACGGGGTGATGGTATTCGAAAGATGCGCCGGGCTACTGGCCCGACGCATTCCGGCTGCGGCTTACTTGTTAGGCGTGCGATGCAGCGTAATGGTCTTGGCTGCGTTGGCAGACTCGAGGGCAGCGGCACCAACAGCACAGGATTCGCGGCAGTAGAAGTTCATTCCCATGCGCTCAGCGACGGTGTGCATGTCCTTGTCGCCACGGCCGGACAAGTTGACCAGAATGATCTTGTCCTTCGGCAGGGTGGCGGCCAGCTTGGCCGCATAGGCCAGCGCGTGGCTCGATTCGAGTGCCGGAATAATGCCTTCGATCAGACAGCAATCGTGGAACGCCTGCAGCGCTTCGTCATCAGTGATTCCGACATATTGCGCCCGACCGATATCTTTCAACCAGGCGTGCTCCGGACCCACGCCCGGGTAGTCGAGACCTGCCGACACCGAATGCGTTTCGGTGACCTGACCGTTTTCGTCTTGCAGCAGATAGGTGCGATTACCGTGCAAGACGCCTGGTGTACCGAGCTGCAGTGAGGCCGAATGCTTGCCGCTGTCCATGCCTTCGCCAGCGGCTTCGACACCGATCAGCTGAACATCATGATGATCGATGTACGGATAAAAAATTCCCATGGCATTCGATCCGCCGCCGACGCAGGCCATCACGTAATCCGGCTGACGGCCGGTCATCACGGGCATCTGCTCCAGACATTCCTCGCCAATCACCGATTGAAAGTCACGCACCATCATCGGATAGGGATGCGGGCCAGCCACGGTGCCGATGATGTAGAACGTATTTTCGATGTTGGTGACCCAGTCGCGCATCGCCTCGTTGAGCGCGTCTTTCAGCGTTTTGGAACCGGACTCTACTGGCACCACGGTGGCACCCAGCAGCTTCATCCGGTAGACATTCTGGGCCTGGCGCTTGATGTCTTCGCTACCCATGTAGACGATGCACTCGAGCCCGAAGCGCGCGCAAATCGTGGCGGTAGCAACACCATGCTGTCCAGCACCAGTCTCGGCAATGATGCGTGGCTTGCCCATGCGCTTGGCCAGCAGCGCCTGGCCGATCACGTTGTTGATCTTGTGCGCGCCGGTATGGTTGAGGTCTTCACGCTTGAAATAGATTTGCGCGCCGCCCATTTTTTCGGACCAGCGTTTGGCGTGATAGATCGGGCTTGGACGACCGACGAAATGATTCAGGTCGTCTTCGAATTCGGCCAGAAATTCCGGATCGTTGCTGTAGCGTGCGTAAGCAGCTTTCAGTTCGTCGAGTGCATGTGTCAGCGTTTCTGAAACAAAGCTACCGCCATACGGACCAAAGTGGCCGCGGTTATCCGGCAGGTTGTACGCTTCGGCCGGATGTGCGGCCTGTTGTTCGCTAAGTGTGGTGAGTGTCATGGATTTTCCCGGGTGATGCATTGTCTGGTGCACCGTGGCTCAGGCTTGTATTGTGTCAGCCAGGCGCACGGCGGCGATGAAATGGGTGATGGAGGCAGCGTCCTTGATGCCTTTTGCGACTTCGACGCCACTACTGACATCGACCGCAAACGGACGGACACGGACCACCGCCTCAGTGGCGTTGTGCGCGCTCAAGCCACCACTTAAAACGACCCGAGGTGCGAGCTCTTCTGGGATGAGAGACCAATCGAAAACCTTTCCAGTACCACCGTAACTATCAGCCAGGGTATCGAACAACAAACCGGAATAGAGATTGCCGGTAGCGCGATAGGACTGCTCGCATTTTAACAAATCTTCGGCAATTGTCTTTGCACCCACTCTGATCGCCCGCAAGTAGGGGCGATTGACGGCAGCAGCGATCTCGGCGCACTGCTCTGGTGTCTCGTCACCATGGAATTGGAGCAACGACAACGGCACCACGCGCAGTACTTGTTCGACCTCTGCCAGGGTGGCATTGACGAACAGACCAACGGTAGTAATGAACGGCGGCACATGGCGCAACAGCATTGCCGCCTGCGTCGCGGTGACGTAACGGGGGCTGGGCGGATAAAACACCAGGCCGATCGCATCGGCGCCGGCAGAAATGGCGGCAGCAACATCTTCGTCACGGGTCAATCCGCAGATTTTGATTCGGGTACGGTGGTTCATTGGTAGCGGTTTCTTTTTAAAATAACCTGCGACAGGGACAACTGGCACAACACCGAAGAGACAGTCGGTTCAATAGTGTGCAAAGGCCTGTGCTGGCGACTGTGGCAATTCCCATTTCGGATCGTAATCGATTTTGGCGAGGTACAAGCCGTGCGGACTAAACGTGGGTGCGGCAAGATGACGGTTTTTCTGCTGAATCAATTCGGCCAGCCAGTCGACCGGCTGGCGTCCCGTTCCTACATAGATCAGCGAACCAACAATGTTGCGCACCATATGATGCAGGAAAGCATTCGCATGGAGCTTGATGACGATGAGGTCTTCGCGTCGCGTCAGCACGATCTCATGCATCATTTTCACTGGCGACTTGGCCTGGCAATCGGCAGAACGGAAAGCCGTGAAATCGTGCGTGCCAATCAATGATTGCGCAGCCTCACGCATCCGGTCGAGGTCAAGTGGTCGGAATACCCAGCCAGCCTTGTCATTCCACAACGGAGACCTGATCGGATTGTTATACAGCAGGTAGTGGTAGGTGCGTGAGCGTGCGCTGAAACGTGCATGAAACTCGTGTTGCGCATCAAGTCGGGCTTCGCATGCCCAGCGCACCGCGATCGATGGCGGCAAATGGGTATTGAGCCCGCGGATCCAGGACGACATCGGTCTGTCCAGCGGCGTGTCAAAGTGCACCACTTGCTCGATCGCATGAACGCCGGTATCGGTCCGTCCGGCACAATGGATGGTCATGTCAGATTGCGTGAACTTGAACAATGCCTGCTGCAGTCGGTCCTGCACGGTATTACCGCTCAACTGGGTTTGCCAGCCATGCCATGGTGTTCCGTCGTATTGCACACCGAGAACCAGTCGTTTCAAATTCATGTTCGCTTCTTATCCGCTAACCGCCTTGGCGGAAAAAACCTGTCAGTTAACAACAAAACGGGCGCAAACGCTGTGCGTTGCGCCCGTTGGAAAATGTCATTCGTTATCCGAATTTGGACAACATCGCCGCTGCCTGCCGGACCTGCTCATTGGAGCCACCCTGAATAACCTCGTCCAGTAACTCCCGGGCACCTTCCTTGTCGCCAATTTCTTCGTAAGCGATTGCCAGATCGAGCTTGGTTGCCATTTCAGGTTCGTTCAACAGGTTATCCTCCAACTCGGATGCAGACGCAATCGCAGGCACCACCTCAGGCAGGCCTGCTCCGGTGCCGTCTGCTGAAGTCTTTTCCGGATCAAGATCGAGGCTGATACCCGACAAATCAAAGTCAAGCGGATCAGCGTTACCCGTCAACTCCGAGCGGCGCTCCTCCTGAAATGAAATACTTTCCTCAAAAGCAGTTGCAGGAGACTCGGGATCAGGCAACGATGGCTCTTGAGCTAGCAGCGCATCGTTGTTGGTATCAGGAAAATCAAGCGCATTGGCAGCGTCGGTTGGGTCGGATACCTTTACCTCGGCTTCGTTCGTCACCAACTCTGGCACGTCAAAATCCATCGACAAGTCGTCGTTCTTACTGACAGGGCTATTGCTGTATTTATCCTGAGCTGGCTTGGCCAGATCAACTGGGGTTTCAGCAACCGGAGCGGGAGATGCGTCGAAACCATCCAGATCAAAATCGAGCCCGTCATCAACAGGCACCGCTGCCTCGGTTGTCGGTGCTGGCGTTACGTGCTCGTCAATCGGCTTGGCCACAATGTCCTGCGCCTCTTCACGGCTGGGATCCGAAGTCATGTCAGTATGTGTCGCCGCGAGCAACGCATCGAGGTCCAGATCCTCCATCGGCCGCGTTGGAGCACCCAGATCGGCAGCCACCACCGTCGGCTTCATCGCTGCCGCCTTGCCGCCGGCATACATCGGATTATTCGGATCCAGTGCAACGCCCATTGACGCGGCCTGAGACCACTCGTCACCGTCGCCTTTTGTCCGGCCATACAATTCGCCTGCCATCAATTCGAACGCTGCGACGTCTTTGCGATTGGCATAAATTTCCAGCAACTTGAGTCGCACCGCGTCACGTTCAGGCTGTGTGCGCAACGCTTCCCTGAGAATTTCTTCAGCCTGAGCATCGCGACCATAAGCAATGTACACGTCGGCTTCGGCGACCGGATCAACTTCGTTGGTATCGAGTTGACTCGATGTCGGTGCAAAATTGGAGTTGAAAACGCTATTGTTTGTATCGACACTTTCACCGCCGGAAGCGCCAAACATCGAATTCGTTTTCAGACTCGAATCGGTCAGCAAGCTGTTTTCGAATTGCTGGTTCTTTTTCTTCCTGCGCGAACTCAGGATGCCGAAGCCACCCAACAACACGAGCAGCAGACCCAGTCCTGGCAACAGGTACGTGTTTGCGATGAGGCGATCGATGAGGCTGACCTCTGCAGCGACCGGCACTGGCGCGGGTGCTTCAGGTTTTTGTACGATGCTGGCCACTGGGGGAGTCACTACCGGAGGAGTTACTACCGGAGGACTTACTACCGGAGGACTTACTACCGGAGGACTTACTACCGGAGGAGTCACTTCCGGCGCAACATCGATCGGTGGTGTGACTGCTGCTGGCGGGTCGGTTTTCACCGCCTCAATAACTGGCGCTGATGGCACGCCGACAGACGGCACCGGCGTTGGTGCTACCGCCGCACTGTCCGCTACCGGTGCCACCGGTTTTGCGGCAAGATCCGCCCGCTTTTGCTGCTCGGCCAGATTCTTGTTTTTCATCTCCAGCAATTTTTGCAGGTCAGCGACATTTCTTTCCAGATCACGCACTCGGCTATTCGCTTCAGCCAACGCCTTGTCTTTGGCAATGCTATCTTCAACGCTGGCAGTACTGGCGTTTTTAGGTGAAGCCAGGCCGGCAGCACCAGATTTCGACAACTTCAGTTTGTCCCTGGACTCCGCAGCCGCATTATTTGCTTCCTCAACCTTCGACGTAATCTTGCCGCCCGCGCTCTGCTTTGCTTCGGATTCCTCCTGCGGTGTCGATGTAGTAACTTGTCCAGCCAACTTATTCCGGTAACTACCAAAGTCCTGCGCCTGCGCAACGATAATGCCCCTGGCCTCTTGTGCGCCAACGCTACGCGAAGCATCGGCCGTCGGAATGGTGAGTATCTCGCCGGTACGCATCCGGTTCATGTTCTCGCCGACAAAGGCTGATGGATTGGCGCGATACAACGCCACAAGCATCTGGTCGAGTGACACGCCTGCAGGACGCGTCTGAATTGCGATCTGGGTCAGCGAATCACCACGCTTGATCTGGTAACTCTTCTCGATCGCCGCAGGTGCGTCTGTCGACTTCACTCTGCCTGAAACCGGCTGCGGATTCTCGGTCGCGGCGACTGCAGTCGTTACCGGGTCAGCGGAGCTGGTGCCTGACGCGGATGACGGCACACGTCCCTGTGTGGAGTTTGCCGCATTGACTTGCGCACTTCGCAAGTTGGCCGGGTCGAGCAGAAAAGTGTACTCGCGCACCAGCACGCCGTTCGCCCCTTGCAACTCCAGTAGCAAATCGACGAAAGGCTCGTTGATTGGTTGCGCCGAACTCACCCGAATGAACTGGCGCCCCCCGCTTTGCTCGACAACAAATTTGATGGCCAGCACGGCAGGATTGAGTGCGATGTTAGCTTGTCGAAATGCCGCCGCACTCGCCAGCTTTACCGCCAGCGTGCCCGCTTCTTCTTTACTCACCGAAGTCAATTCGATCTCCGCACTCAGCGGTTGACCTAACGCCGACAGTACCGTCAGACGTCCTAATCCTGCCGCATAGCCATTCGATACCAACAGTGTAGCCAGCACTGCAGCGCCGATTGTCTTTAATGCATAAGATCCAAGTTGCGAGCAAGTCGCCGACGCACCGGGATTACGTACGGTAGATGAAGATATTTTGAGTAACATAGGTCAGTAATCCCTTGGCGCAGTCAATGTTAGAAACCAACTGTCGATCAACATCATTTTTTCAGAGCAACTTTTAACATAGCATCGTGACTAGGGTTAAGCAAGCGTAACCAAGTCACTTGTCTGTGCAAACAAACAACATTTAACGTATTAATGATCCAAAACAATCCGCAACATCCGCCGCAAGGGTTCCGCCGCACCCCACAGCAATTGATCGCCGACAGTAAATGCGGACAGATATTCCGGACCCATCTCCATTTTTCGCAACCGTCCGACCGGTATCGTCAAGCTGCCTGTGACAGCCGCTGGCGTCAACCCGGCCATCGACGCTTCGCGCGTATTCGGTACTACTTTGACCCATTTGTTGTTGCTAGCGATCAGGTCGCTGATTTCATCCAGAGGGACGTTTTTCTTTAGCTTGATGGTCAGTGCCTGCGAATGACATCGCATTGCGCCGACCCGAACGCACAAGCCATCCATCGGAATCGCGGGCTGTGCGTTGCTACCGAAAGCAATCCCGCGACCCAGTATCTTGTTCGTCTCGGCAGCTGATTTCCATTCTTCCTTCGACATGCCATTACCGAGATCCTTGTCGATCCACGGGATCAGGTTACCGGCCAGCGGAACCCCAAAATGCTTTGTTTCATCGGCAGTCATCGCATGCTGCTTCGCCAGTACTTTGCGATCAATTTCGAGGATCGCGGCGGACGGATTATCGAGCAGCGCCTTGACTTCGGCATTGATCGTGCCGAACTGGGTCAGCAGTTCACGCATGTGTTGCGCGCCGCCACCCGATGCAGCTTGATAGGTCATCGAACTGACCCAGTCAATCAGGTCATGCTGAAACAACCCACCGAGGCCCATCAACATGCACGACACCGTGCAGTTGCCGCCGATGTAGTTTTTGATACCGCGTTGCAAGCCAGTCTTGATCACGTCCAGATTGACCGGATCGAGCACGATGATCGCACTGTCTTCCATGCGCAACGTCGAGGCGGCATCAATCCAGTAACCGTTCCAGCCAGTTGCGCGCAACTTTGGAAATATCTCGCTGGTGTAGTCGCCACCCTGGCAGGTCAGAATGATGTCGCATTTTTTTAACGCATCAATATCATTGGCGTCTTTCAGGGTTGTTTCGTTGCGTGCCAATGCCGGCGCTTCGCCACCGGCATTCGATGTCGAGAAAAATACCGGTTCGATATGGGCGAAATCATCCTCTTCCTGCATACGTTGCAAGAGGACCGATCCAACCATCCCGCGCCAACCTACCAAGCCCACAAGTTTCATTATCATTTCCTAAACGTAAGGCGGAACATAACCGCCGTATTTGACTAATATCAATTAAGTGCTTTGACGACCGCATCACCCATCGCCGTGGTGCCGACAAGTGTGGTGCCTGACTCGTGAATGTCGGCAGTACGCAACCCTTGCGCCAGCACCGACTTGACGGCAGCATCGATCCGGTCTGCCTGCTCGGGCTTGTTCAGCGAAAAGCGCAGCATCATCGCGGCCGACAGGATCGTCGCCAGCGGATTGGCAATTCCCTTGCCGGCAATGTCCGGTGCCGAACCGTGGGAAGGCTCGTACAACCCCTTGTTATTGGCGTCCAGAGAGGCCGATGGCAGCATGCCGATCGATCCGGTCAGCATGGCTGCCGCATCGGAAAGGATGTCGCCAAACATGTTGCCAGTGACAAGCACATCGAATTTCTTGGGAGCACGCACTAACTGCATCGCTGCATTATCGACATACATATGGTCGAGGACGACCGCAGGGTATTCGCGATGGACATCGGTGACGATATCGCGCCAGAACTGACCCGTTTCAAGCACGTTGGCTTTGTCCACGCTGGTCAGGCGCTTGTCGCGCTTGAGTGCCGCTTGAAACGCGACATGGGCAATCCGGCGAATCTCGGTCTCGGCATAACGCATCGTGTCAAACCCTTCGCGTTCGCCTTTGAATGCTCCGTCTGGTGCCGTCCGGACTCCGCGCGGTTGACCAAAATAGATGTCACCGGTGAGTTCGCGAATGATCAGGATATCGAGCCCGGACACCACTTCAGGCTTGAGCGTGGAAGCACCGGCCAGTTCGGGATACAGAATTGCCGGACGGAAGTTAGCGAACAGGCCCAATGTCTTGCGTAAGCCAAGAATTGCCTGCTCAGGACGCAAAGCGCGCTCCAGCGTGTCGTATTTCCAGTCTCCGACTGCACCGAAGAGGATTGCGTCGGCATCTTTAGCCAGTTGCAATGTGGCGTCAGGCAGCGGATGTCCGTGCGCTTCATAGCCAGCCCCACCGACTGGTGCAGTTTCCATCTCAAACTGTTCACCCAGAACATGGAGAACACGCACGGCTTCCGCGATGATTTCAGGACCGATACCATCGCCCGGCAGGATTGCAATTTTCATAGAGTACCCGGTAAGAATAGGCAACCGGAGCGCCTCCGGCTGCAAAAAAACTGCATCAGATTACGTTCGTGAGCCATGGCTTGCTGGCCAGATGGCGTTCTTCGAACGCGCGAATCTTGTCGGCTTGTTGCAACGTCAGACCAATATCGTCGAGACCGTTTTGCAGGCAGTACTTGCGGAAAGTGTCCACTTCAAAAGGGAAACTTTCGCTGCCGCTAACGGTACTCACGCTCTGCCGCTCCAGATCGATGACAAGGCGAAAGCCGGGAAAAGCACGTACTTCATCGAACAGATGATCGATCTGCGCTTCCGTCAGCACGATCGGCAGCAGGCCGTTCTTGAAACAGTTGTTGAAGAAGATGTCGGCGTAGCTTGGCGCAATGATGGCGCGAAAGCCGTATTGATCGAGCGCCCACGGAGCATGTTCGCGCGAGGAGCCGCAACCGAAATTCTTGCGGGTCAGCAAAATCGAGGCACCGGTGTAACGAGGCTGATTCAGCACGAAATCAGGATTGAGCGGTCGGCGCGAATTGTCGCGACCAGGCTCGCCGTGATCGAGGTAACGCCACTCGTCGAACAGGTTGGGACCGAAGCCCGTGCGCTGGATCGACTTCAGAAATTGTTTGGGAATGATCGCGTCGGTATCGATATTGGCACGGTCTAGCGGTACGACCAGGCCGTCATGCAGGTTAAATTTATTCATGTGAAGTCAGCAATCAATGACGTTCGGACGTTCGGACGTGCAACAGGGTTGAGGTAATCGGCATGACCCCATCAGGCACCATGCCGATCACTGAAAACAGCGGGTCTTAACGTGACGCGCCTTGTACTTTTTCACCAACGCGCTCGACATCCTTGCCCAAGCCGTTGATAGTATTGCAACCAGACATCATAAAACTGGCGATCACCAGCAATAGCAAGATGGTCTTACTCGGTTTATACATTCCCTGCTCCCAGTCTTTTTTAACTTCAAACTATAAGGTGCGAACGTCTACAAAATGTCCTGCAATACCTGCGGCTGCAGCCATCGCCGGACTGACAAGATGGGTACGTCCACCCGCACCTTGCCGGCCTTCAAAATTACGATTCGAGGTCGAGGCACAGCGCTCACCGGGTTCAAGCCGGTCGGCATTCATGGCCAGGCACATCGAGCAGCCCGGCTCGCGCCATTCAAAACCGGCATCGCGGAAAATCTTGTCGAGGCCTTCGCGCTCGGCCTGTTCCTTGACAAGCCCGGAGCCGGGTACCACCATCGCCAGGCGCACGTTAGACGCGCGAAATTTGCCACGCACGACTGCAGCGGCCGCGCGCAAGTCTTCGATACGCGAATTGGTGCACGAACCGATAAACACCTTGTCAATGCGAATATCGGCGATCGCCGTGTTGGGCTTTAACGCCATGTAAGCCAGCGCTTTTTCCATCGAATCGCGCTTGGTGGGGTCTTTTTCCTTGTCAGGGTCCGGTACCCGGCCATCAATTTCGACCACCATTTCGGGCGAGGTCCCCCAGGTCACTTGTGGCTTGACTTGACTGGCATCAAGCGTCACGACGAGGTCGAAACGTGCACCCGCATCGCTATGCAGCGTGCGCCACCAGCTCACGGCGCGCTCCCAGTGCGGTCCGACCGGCGAAAGCGGACGACCCTTGACGTAATCGATCGTGGTGTCATCGACGGCGATCATGCCGGCGCGGGCACCCGCTTCGATCGCCATGTTGCAGACCGTCATGCGGCCTTCCATCGAGAGCGAACGGATTGTGCTGCCGGCAAACTCGATCGCATAACCATTGCCACCGGCCGTACCGATCTGGCCGATCACGGCCAGCACTATGTCTTTTGCCGTAACGCCTTTTGGTAGCGCACCGTCGATTTGCACCAGCATGGCCTTGGATTTTTTGGTCAGCAAGGTCTGCGTCGCCAGCACGTGCTCCACTTCGGAAGTACCAATGCCATGCGCCAGGCAGCCGAACGCGCCGTGCGTCGACGTATGCGAATCGCCACACACGACTGTCATGCCGGGCAGCGTTGCGCCTTGCTCGGGACCGATCACATGAACAATTCCCTGACGTTTGTCACTCATGTTGAAATAGGTCATGCCATAGGTCTTCGCATTGGCGTCGAGTGTCTCGACCTGCAATCGCGAGGTCGGGTCGGCGATGCCATTGGCGCGATCAGTCGTTGGCACATTATGGTCCGCGACGGCCAGGCTGGCCGACAGGCGCCATGGCTGGCGACCAGCCAGTTTCAGCCCGTCGAAGGCTTGCGGACTGGTGACTTCATGGACGAGATGACGATCGATATAAAGAATGGTCGTGCCATCACTGGCAGTGTCGACCACATGCGAATCCCAGAGTTTGTCGTAGAGTGTTTGGGCCATGGAGCGCTCCGCACCGTTTTCGGCACGGCTTTAGCGAAGAAAATCGGACCCTGATTATGCCATAGTTGCGCAGCGCAATTCGCGCAAAAACGGTGGACTGTCGACTGTGAAACCCTGCTGCAGGGGCCACAGTAGGCGTAATCAGCCCGGTGCGGACGACGCAGGGATCGCCGCCAGCGTGACCTGCACATCACCGCACTGGGCACGATGACGCAACGCGTGATCCATCAGTACCAGGGCCAGCATGGCTTCGGCGATCGGTGTGGCGCGGATGCCAACGCAGGGATCGTGGCGGCCAAAGGTCTCGACCTTGATCGGCTGGCCCATTTTGTCGATCGAATCACGCGGACTGCGAATCGACGAGGTCGGCTTGATTGCGATGGATGCAGTAATCGCCTGACCAGTCGAAATTCCGCCCAGCACGCCACCAGCATTGTTGCTGCGAAAACCCTCTGGCGTGAGTTCATCGCCGTGCTCGGTCCCCTTCTGCACAATCGACTTGAACCCGGCACCAATCTCCACGCCCTTCACGGCATTGATACCCATCAATGCGTAAGCGATCTCGGCATCGAGCTTGTCATAGATCGGCTCGCCCAGCCCGACCGGGACATTCTCTGCCACCACGTCAATACGCGCACCGCACGAATCACCCGCTTTGCGCAGGGCGTCCATGTAGGTTTCGAGCTGCGGTAGCACGCTCACATTCGCTGCAAAAAATGGATTCTGGTCAACGTGGTCCCACGATTCAAACGGAATCACGATGTCGCCAAGCTGGCTCATGCAGCCGCGAAAGGTCGTGCCGTATTGTTCGCGCAGCCATTTTTTTGCGATTGCTGCAGCACCAACGACGGGCGCAGTGAGCCTTGCCGACGAACGTCCGCCACCACGCGGATCGCGCACACCGTATTTTTGGAAATACGTGTAATCAGCATGACCAGGACGAAAAGTCTCGGTGATATTGCCGTAGTCCTTGCTGCGCTGGTCTTCGTTACGGATCAGCAAGGCAATCGGGGTGCCGGTTGTCCGTCCCTCAAAAACACCCGACAGGATTTCAACGGTGTCGGACTCCTTGCGCTGCGTCACATGACGCGAGGTACCCGGCTTGCGCCGGTCAAGTTCAGGCTGGATATCGGCTTCCGACAGCAGCATTCCGGGCGGGCAGCCATCAATGATGCAACCGATAGCCGGACCGTGGGATTCGCCAAATGTGGTGACGGTAAAGAGAGTGCCAAGGGTATTGCCGGACATATTCTGTGGACAAAAAAGGAGAAAGACTAATTTTAGCAGGCCGACACCCGATACCCGGATCGATTTTCCCGAACAGGGCAGGCAAAGCGATCCATGTGCCAGCCGTCAGGAATACCTCGACTCGGCAGGTGACTCCCTTACCAATCCAGTGACAAACGAAAATGGAACGCAAACGGCATCCACGCTGCCAGACAGGCTCCTGGTGTCCGACATCACCAAACCCCCAGCGAAGTCAGGACCATGAAACCCATCCGACTGATGCGTTTTATTAGACAGCCGTGCGGGCTATGTCCCGCCAGTGCAGCGCCAACAAAAAATCCGGATTCGTACCGGGTAATTTGATGACAAAGTTCCGGCTGTGGTTGTGTCGCGTTGATACAATCGAGAACCTTCGCCCTCATCGGCAATGATTGACGAACAGGAGTTGGCATGAATCGCAACATCATTATCCGCACGCTTCAATGCCGCATCACCAATCTACTGGCGGTGTATGGCTTCGGTAGTCGTATTACCGGTACCGCCGGACCCGACAGCGATCTGGATCTGGCCGTACTGGTGGCCGGATATGCCGAACCGCTGGCGCTGTGGACGCTGGCGGGTGATTTGGCGGATGTGGCAGGTTGTCCCGTTGATCTGCTTGATCTGCGCGCCGCGTCGACTGTGATGCAATACCAAATCATCACCACTGGCGAGCGCTGGTGGGAGAGTGACAACCAAGCCGTCTTGTTCGAGGCAGCGGTACTCAGTGAAAAAACTGCGCTGGATACGGCACGCGCAGGAGTACTGGCAGACATCCAATCAAGGGGAACGGTCTATGGCTGATGACGTGCTGATCAACAAAGCTGCGACCATCGAGCGCTGTGTGGCGCGGGCACGGGAGGAATACGCAAGCAATCCGGCCGATTTTTCCATCAATTTTAGCCGCCAGGATGCTGCCATTCTGAACATACAGCGAGCCTGCGAAGCGGCACTGGATATGGGGCAACATCTGATTCGCAGGGAAAAACTCGGCGTACCGCAAAGCGCTCGCGATGTGTTTGCACTGCTGGCGCAAGGCGGCTGGATCGATGCAGCACTGGCCGATAGCCTCAAGCGCATGGTGGGATTTCGAAATATTGCAGTCCATGATTATCAGGCGCTGCAACTGCCGATCACCGTGAGCATCATTACCTCTCATCTGGACGAGTTTTTGCAATACAGCCAGGCCATGCTGTGGCGCGATGCCGTGCAGAAGCCAGAATAAACTCGCCCGCGTCGACGGCGTGGAGTTGTTCTAGACCACGCTGGACAGATGCCCGATGAGGCTCAGGACAACCGCTCCTGACTGACCAGCACGCCGTCTGCGTCGGCATAGATCCAGTCACCGGGTCGCACCATGACGCCAGCGATCGTCGCGTTCACGCCGGTTTCGCCCACCCCCTTGCGCGCGCTGCGCCGCGGATGCACAGCCAGTGCGCGCAGTCCGATGCCACAGGCATTGAGTTCTTCCGCGTCGCGTACGCAGCCAAAGACGATGATGCCGCTCCACCTGTTCGTTTCAGCCAGTTTGGCAAGGTTGCCACCCACCATGCCGCAACGCAGACTGCCACCCCCATCAACGACCAGCACCCTGCCCTGTCCTGGTTGTTCCAGGGCGGCACGCACCAGGACGTTGTCCTCGAATACCTTTAACGTCACGGCCGGACCGCAGAAGGCCCGCGATTGTCCATAACTCTGAAAAACCGGGGGCAACACCTGCAAGGTACCCAGCACGAGCAGGTCTTCATGGGCATCGCATAAATCACAGCTTGAAAAACGCATCGTCATCTTTCGTCAAGGAGATCGGGCACCAGCATACCTGTGTGATCGCATTCATCCGGCAAATGACAGGAATGTCATCGGAAAATTCAATAAAACATCCTGCTTTTTCCAAAATTAATCGGCATCAATATGAAATGTCGCTACTATGAGGAGCAGTTTTTTTGACACAACCGCACCTTGGACGACATCTCGATGACGGTCAGCACAAAGGTAAATCGCAACACAACTGCCATCAGGAGTGGTACCGGTGTCTGACAACGAGCAACTGGACAAATTAGAAATTGACCGACTCAACCGCCAGGCTTTGTCTTGCCTGGCGTCAAATCGCCAAGAGACAAAACGGCTTGCCAGCCTGACGCTGGCCGCATCGGACCGTATCGGCTACCAGCGCGGTAGCGCCCATGCCAGGCTCAATATGTTGTCAGTCTTGTTTCATAATGGCGAGTTTGAACAGTCCGAGGCAATGTGCAAGCCGTTGCCGGTCCTGTTCCAGAGCCTCAATGATCTTGAAGGCGGGATGACTGCCTCGGTGTGTCTGGGAGCAATTGCCACCCGGCGCGGCGACTTCGTGCGCTCGGCCAGGCACCTGGATAACGCACGCAAACTCGCCAGCCAGATCCCTGATTCGCTCAACAAGTTTTCGCTTTACAACCGGCTCGGTATTGATGCGATCAGTCGCGGCGACATCAGTGCCGGCCCGCGCAATTTTCTGCTGGCACTCGACATTGCCGAACGCTTCGGTACCGCCTCGCACCGCGTCAACATGCTGTCCAACCTGGCGTCGTGTCAGCATGACCTGAGCAATGACGACGATGCCATTGTATTGCTGGGCGAAGCACTCGATATCATTCGTCACGAAGGACTGTATTCGCAGCAGCCATTGGTTTCAGGCAATCTCGCGATGTGCTTGCTAGCGACGGACAAAGTGCAGGAAGCGTTGCAGGAAATCACCCCATTTTTCGATGTTGCCGACATTGATCCCGCTGACAAGGCTTTTATCTACAGCCTGGGGGCCCACGCCTCCATCCTGCTGCTGAAACTGGATGACGCCGAAGTCTTGCTGAACCAGGCCCAACAGTTTGCGCTGATCAACGATGATCATGAAGAACAGATGCATGCCTGGCTGGTGCGCGGCATGCTCGACATGGCGGCAGGACGAACTCGTGCGGCGCTGGTGGCACTGGAAAATGCGCGCAGCCTGCTCAATACAACGCGCAACCCTTTTTACCAGCAGCAAATCTTCAAGGGGCTGGCCAGCATCCATGCCAAACTTGGCAAATGGCAAACCGCCTATCTCCATCTCGAGCAATACCAGTCCCATGTGGAATCGAGCAGCAAGTCCGCGCGCGACTCACGCCTGCTGATGCGCCATCTCGAAACCGAGATGAAAAACCTCAAGGTCGAACGCGATAGCGCACTGGAAAAACAGGCCGCGCGCGAAGCGGACAACCAGAAACTGGCCGACCTGAACAAAGAGCTAACGCATCAGATCCACCATGTCAATTCGCTACAGAGCTCACTGCAGGAACAGGCATTTCATGACCACCTGACGGGGCTCTATAACCGACGCCATTTTGAAACCTGTCTCGATGCAGTACTGCATGAGTCAACCGGTCACTTTTCGATCGCCATCGCGATTGTCGATCTCGATCTGTTCAAGCGCGTCAATGATACCTATGGCCATCCGTTTGGCGACGAAGTGCTAATCCGTTTTGCGCAACTGGTCGAGGCCAACCTGCGCGGCAGCGACATGCTGTGTCGTTATGGTGGAGAAGAATTCTGTATCTTGCTACGCGATGCGGACGGTGAAACCGCCGTCAGCAAGATCGCAACGATTGCCGCCGAGTACCATGCGCTCGTAATCAGCCATGGTGCCCATACGCTGACAGGCTGCACCTTCTCGGCCGGTATCGCCGAATATCCGCGACATGGCGCCACCCGCAATGTGTTGCTCATGCATGCCGATACCGCGCTGTATGCAGCCAAAATGGCAGGGCGCAACCGTGCGCTGGTCGCGCTTGGTGATTGACTGCGAGATGAGGTTATCGATCTTTACTGGTGTCAATATGCATGCTCAGCCGATAGGTCAGTTCGACCAGCAGGCGCGATGGGACAGGTCGACCATCCAGCATGGCGGGATCAAAGTGCATGCCTTCAAATGCGGCCA
Source organism: Actimicrobium sp. CCI2.3 (assembly GCF_035019065.1). Taxonomy (NCBI): domain Bacteria; kingdom Pseudomonadati; phylum Pseudomonadota; class Betaproteobacteria; order Burkholderiales; family Oxalobacteraceae; genus Actimicrobium; species Actimicrobium sp. CCI2.3. Next base: position 59,516 of record NZ_JASJWR010000022.1, read on the forward strand.
AGGCCGAAGCAGCAAATCCTGTGGTCGCTGCAAGCAGATGAAGCGCGTCGATATTGCCATGCGCATCAATCATAATTTCCACCAGCACCCGCCCGTTTTCGCGCCGCTCGAATGCAGGCTGCGGATAAACGGGTAGCAGATCGGCGAGCGCCCGGACGCGCTGATCGACCTGCTGCGCATCCCGGTAACCACGCTCTTCAGCCATATCCAGTGCCAGCTCGTCTGGCAAGACTTCACGAATTTCCACCACCGGTCGGGCAGGCAGGCGGGCCAATGCAGGCGAAGGAGACACTGAAGATGCGGAAGATGCAGGAAATTCCAACGCCGGTACACTCGACATTCCCGATACCCGCGCTAACTCAGGAGGCGGCGTGGACGCTACCCGCAACGGAGTCGCAATCAATTGCACGATCAACGCACCGCGCGGGACGGGAAGGCGCGGCGGCATGCGGGTGGTGAGCAGTAACCAGAAACCGTAGTGCAACCCGATGATGAATAGCACCGCCAGCGCTATGCCGCATCGAAAACAACTCCCTATCACCCCGCGTTACCAGCAATACGCCAGATCGGCCGAACCGGACACGGTCTTAGTCCCCAGCTGGTCATACGTCAATGTGCCGCACTTGTCATCAGTAAATAGTGGCACCGCCGTAATCGTATAGGTGTCAGTGGCGGGCGTGGTCACTGTGATCGTATATCGCGTACTCGATGCCAGCAGCGCGGTGGAATACGTGTTGTTGAGGGTATAAAAACGCTCCTGCAGCGAGGCCGTCTGCAGGATGGCTGACTTGGCTTCGGCACGACGAGACTTGTTGACCTGCTCGACGTAGGATGGATAAGCGATCGCCGTCAGGATCGCCATCACCGCCACGGCGATCATCAGTTCGATCAATGTGAAACCATTACGGGTAGATCCTCTCATCACGCCTCCTGGTCGGTTATCAACGGTTATCGGTTAGCGCATAATTTCTCGCCACGACAACCGGCCACTGGAACTGGCGGCGTTCTCGAGCACGCTTTCAACCGCTCCTTTCGAGCCTGACATGACTTTGTATTCGCGTTTTTGCGCCGCGCTCAAGATAGTTGGTGCCGACGGAATCCCGACCGTCGAGCGCCTGCCGCTGACCGGAATGAGGTCACCGCTTGTCGGGTCCTTCAGATAATCGGCCGTTGAAAACTGATTGTCCTTGTTGACGTCAAAGGGGGTCGCCGCCAGACGACTGCCACTCACCGCATCAAGCTCCATCAACCAGCCGTCACCACCGTAGGTACACGCCGATGTCGATGGGATAGCGGTCGTGAAGATGACTCGGCCACCGCGGATAACCGGATTAAAAATGACCCGCTCGCCCTGCGGCGAGGTCGAGGATGGCGTCTGCAAATCGAGGTACCAGCCTTGCTGAGTCGGGTAACCAACCGGGTTGTTCGATGTCAGGCGGAACGCCGTGAGATCGGTGGTATTTGCCGTGACCTCGGCGAGTATGGTTTGCTTGACCAGCTTTGAGCGATCCGGCACGGTGGTTGTCCCGTCCGTGCCGTACTGATCCCAGATACCGTAAAAAGTTTGTGTGGACGTATCACCGGCGTCAACGAGTTGCAGATAGCGACCAGTACCGAAGGTCACCATATAGCCACCGGCAGGATTGCGAATCACATCGGGCGCAGAAGTAATGGGCTGAACAAGACCATTGGCTGACTTGGCGGTGTAGAGCAACTTTGCAGCCCCCCAGGACGATGGGTCAGCATTACCGAGTGAGAACTTCCACATATTGCCAAACAGGTCGCCGGCATACACCGCATCGACCATGCCGTCGCCATTGAGGTCGGCCGGTAACGGCTCGGACAAGCCATTCGGCGTCACAGGCGAGCCAATCGTGCCACCTACCGCGTCGGTCGGCAGCTTCAGATAATCTTTACCAAGTGTCCAGCTTTTTGCACCGGCTGGTCGATCCAGGAAAACGATGTACAGGAACGCCTTGCCACTCGATTTGTTGTTGTAACCATTACCGAAGACAGCCGCCCATTTGTCATTGGCCATCCTGACAATGGCTGGCTGGCCGTACGTATAACCAAGATCCTTATCGACGGCGTCGGTGAACTCCCACTGAACAAGCGCAGCTGCCTTGCCGGCGTCCTCGCTGAAACGGGCAGGATCGGTCACATCGAGCGCAAATATGCTGGGGCCGCCACCGGCCAGCCCGCCGACCAGAAAAGTCTTCCACTCGCCGTTGACCTTGGCATCACGCACGACAGGCGAGCCATCCACCTGATACTTGTGCGCCAATCCCTGATCCGGCAGACGCGACAGTGTTGATATCAACCGAGATGGGACAAACGCCAGTTTTTCGGTACCGTCCGCCGCAGAAAAACCATGGAGCATGCCATCGTTGCTGCCAACGTAGACCATCGGCAAGCGCGATGTTTGCCTGGCAATGAAGTCCGCATAGTCCGCACCGGGATAGCCGCCGCTGGGCTTGCCGACGAATTGCGGATTCGAGTTGACGACATCACCGAGCAACGATGTGTTACGTGTGCGGAACGTCCCCAGGGCCGTCCCTTCCAGGCTCTGATCACCGCGTATCCAGTTGAGCCGCTGTTCGCCCAGGCCATCATTGACCGAGCCCGAATTGGTATTGAGTGCCAGCTGATAGGCTGGCGGCAAAACACCCCATTCGAAAGCAATGCCCCCCTGACCTAGGTTCGCGTTATCTGTCAGTCCGTTATAGGTGAGTATCACGCGCGAAGCCGGCGCTCTCCCCTTCAGCAACGCACCCGCATCCCAGAGGGCTTGGGTTGCCAATACGCCATTTTGATCGATCGGGAAATCCATCACTTGCCCGGACCAGTCCACCGGATTGAAACGAGCCTGATAAATATGTGACCCGGTATTGAGAAAGGTCGAACTGCTCGCAACCGATGCCGATGAGGCGCTGGCAAGGATGGATTGGAAGGCGCGCTGCATCGAGGTCTCCAGTGCAGCAGGATTGGTGACATAAAAATAATTGTCCGGAATTCTATCCGAACCGGTCTTGCCGTTGCCGAGATGGGTATCCCATTCAGACGTCAGGTCGGGTGTGCCGTCCCCATTGCTGTCGATGAAACCTCCCCACTTTGTAGCAAGGTACAGTGGATCCGGAAGTTGCGATGCCACTACTCCGGTGGCCTGGTAACTGGCGGTGGTAGGTGCATCCGACCCTTGGCAGGAATTGCACCCGCCGGAACTATTGACCGTGCCGGTCGGCGTCACGGCCAGATTGGTCGGATCAGTGAACGAATAGCCGGAGATACCGGAGTGAAAATGCGGGCCATCCTTGTCGGTGCCTGAAATGACATAACCGAAACCCTGATCATTCGGTGAGGATGAACCAACCACCGTAGTGGTTACCTTGAGGGTATTACCCGCAATGACATAACTCAGGACGCCCCAGATATCCTGATCGAAATCGCCTCCCTCGATTGAATCGTCCCACATGATGTAGAACGAACCACTGGTCGGCGTTTGCGAAACAACCTTGAAGTCAACAAGGGTGCCGGAACTGTAGGTGCCGAGACCACCTGCATTGACCCGATAAGCGGGTAACAAAGTGACGGCTTTGCCATTAACGCTAATCTTGATTTTTGGCGTGTTGGACGCTAGCTGAACAGCATAGGTATTCACTTTTAGTGATTTGGTATCGGTACTCGGGACGGCAGCAGCAACCGGGTCCGGCAGCGAACGGATGCGGTGCGTGTGGGCATACCAGGCTGCACCGGCAATCTGATAGGTTCCCTTGGTTGTCGGGGCTTCAGGACACATGCCGGCCACCAGACCCAAGGAATCGACAGTCTTCGAGACACACAAGCCACCGGTGTTATCAAAAGAATTGCCGCTGCTGCCAACAAACCATTTTCCGCCATTGATCCCCTCTGCAGCACCAATTAGCGTCGTGAGGTCTGCTGCACTGGCGCTACTGCCCAGATCGCTGATACCGGACATCAGATCACCGTCATACGAGGACACGCTAGGATTAAAAACCAAAGTATTGAGTGACGAGCAATAATTGGTCGCCGTTAATGGATCCTTCCATGCTTCGACGGTCAGGCCGAGCGTTGCATCCTTGCTCCCGTCTGGATACGCATAACGGGAGTCTGCTGACTTCCCGGCAAAATACCGCAGCGATTCAAGATAAATCTCCGACATCGGATTGCCCCAACTGGAACAGTTTCCTTCGCTTACAAAGTCGCCCTGGTTGCTACTGCCACCGCTATGCGCCAGGCCAAGCGTCTGATAGTTACATTGTTCATTGCCTATATAGTTCCCGTCGACATAGTTGTAGCCATACATTCTTAACCGATTCATGTTGTAGACAATTCCCTTGACGCCGGTAAATTTCCCGTTTGAAGTTGCCGTACCGGAATCGACCTCCAAGCCAAAATCCCCGACATTGCGTCGCAGCACTCCACCCGAAATATTTTTCTGATAGCTGCCGCTCATCATGCCGAACTGCATCAGGTTGGTATCACTGTCGCCATAGGTTTGGAGTAGACCAATCGGCTTATAAGTACCGTCGGGATACTTCTTGCATTTTTCTGTCCCGGTCAAACCATCCACGCAAACTTTTACCCGGGCGATATATTCACCGATTGTCGATGGTGCCGACGACGTATTGAGACCACGCACGGATCGCCAGGGATTGTAGGCTGCGGCGTATAAACCCGACACCAAGGGCTTGTTGCCGTTAGTTGAACCGTGGTCAGCATTCGGGTCGCTATGCCTCTCCTCCTCCCAGTTGCACTGCCAGGTTTCATTCGATGCCCACAGCGCGTAGTTACCCCTGGCAACACGGATTTGCGGTGCTGCAGTATTTTTTTGGGACGAGCTATCTCCTGAGGAGGTATCCCTTGGTGTCACATTACACAAGGTCAGGCCGGTGAGTGAGAGGTTGGTAAGCGTCCATGTGGAGTAAGTTCCATTTGCGCCAGCTGGTATGCCATTACTGGGCACGTCGATAACCAACGTATTTCCAGGCGTCGAGGTTACGGTACCGATCATGTAGTTACCGCTGCCGTTGCCGTTGCCTTTACCATTGCCGTTACCGTTGTCGTCGTCGTTGCCGTGGCCTCCGACTGCATCCAGACGCACCTGATCTCCCGGCATCACACTGTCCCAGATCGTCGTCAACGACTTTGTACCCGGTGTAATGCTCAGCGAAGTCCGACTCTTCTTCGTTCCACCAAAAGTTTGGGCGATATCTGTAAATGGCGTCAATTGGGAAAGATCAGGGCCGTTGTAATACTTGGCCCACGCATGCGCATCCATCGGCTGGAAGGAACGCTCAAGCACGGTATCGGCATCATCAGTCGAACGCATGCCGCCGTACAGCAACTTGCGTACTGCATCAATGCGCGACATCGTGGCCCAGTTCAGGAAGTTGCCGCTCCACTTTCCGCTGCAATAGTGCGTCACTGCCATGGCAGTTGGTTCGAAGCGACCATTGTTGGCGGAGTAGTCATAACACTTGGATGGATCGAAATAGCCATAGTATTCAAACGTATTGGTGTACGTGGTTTCAATGACCCCATCACCGAGCAAGTCGGAATAGTCGTTGTAAGCCTTGTAGAACAGCTGCTGGTCTTTCGACATGTCGATCATCACCAGCGGCTTGACCGCGCTGGTGGTGGTCAACGGCGAGGTAGCTAACGCCAGCGGCGCTGCTCCGGCTGCTACGGGGAACAACGTGACGGCGAACAGGGCGAACAGGACGAGAAGCCCCGAAGGGTGCAACAGACGGGTCAAGCGAGTCAGCACTGACATGATATCTCCATGACCAGGTGGTCAAATTGGACGATTTAGGGACGGATGATTTCTTGCACGATGACACTGGTTCCGGCGTTCGCGCCGAAACCAATTGCCGTAATTCGATACAGCCATTTCTGCGGGATCTTGGCGCTCAGGCTGACGCCATCCTTATCCGGCAGCACTTCGATCAGATAACGCGGCTGCGCCGTAACGCCGCCACGTGCCGGTACCAGCTGAAACTTTTGCTCGGTTGTCAGCAATGTCATTTCGCCGTACTCGACCGAGCGGGCGCTATCAGTCAAGAAGGTTTCCCATACCTGAGACTTTCCTGCTGCCGCCGGCAGACACAAACCGCGCGTCACCGTGGCACTGCAATCGGCCGTGGCACCGGTCGCTCCCTGTATCCTGCCTGTCGAACTGTGAATGTCGGCACGCGCATCGCGCAACGCCGATTCAGCGGCAAAGAATGCAATATTGCGATCCCGACTATTTCGCGCCATGCGCTCGTCCGTCTTGCTGATCAGCGCGGCGCTCAGTCCGAACAGGATCAGAATAATCAGAAATAACATGCCGATCAACAGCGTCGATCCTTTTTCGCACCGTGCGCCCCGCCACGCCTTGGAGGAAATAATCATCATCAATCCAGTCGATTGCGCAACGCCACCGAAAACGTCACGCGTTTTCGTAACCGGCCATCATTGACCGGAATAAACACGCTTCCGGCATCGTTAGCTGGTGCCACGTTCCCGGGAGCATATTGCGTCCCAAAATGATTGAAGACCGGGGCGCTAGCAAGTTTGAGATTGTCAACCGTGTTGCTACGCAAGACTACCGACACCAGTACGCTAACCGCTTTGCTCAGGTCGGCAACACCTGCGGGCTGGTAACTGAATCGCGTCCCGCCGCCATCGAGATCAACGACAAACAGCATTTGCAGGCTATCGACTCCGCTCACCAGTGGCGTCGAGACCGTACCTATCGTGCAGTACAGGGAAGGCTCCTGTGACACCGGGTCGAGCTGCACCGTGTACGTTTGTGTGACCACGGCATCGCGTCCGATCGCATTACCCAGGCAATCGCGGATGCTGCCATCGGCCACACCAGAGGTATCCGATGCGCCATAGAACAGTAAGGTCAGGGCATCACTGGCATGCAGACCGACATCGTTCTGCGCATCAATAAACAGCTTGCTGCCGGCAAGATTGGTTGGAAATGCCGTGGCGGCGTCGATGTCCCGGTAACCGGCCAGGCGCAGGTCATGGGTCAGCACACGCATCAGGTAGCGCGCATCTTCCTGCACCAGCGAGAGTGCTCCCTGGGTTGTATAAGCGCTTTTCTGCGACAGGTACAACCCGGTTACTGCCAGAATCACGATCAGCGAAATGGTGATCGAGATCATCACTTCGATCAGACCAAAACCGGCTGCGCACCGCGGCATCTTCGGCGTGCTCATGGCTGCAAACTCGTCACGAACTGACCAGTGGCACCGGCGCGATCGTCTTTCCACCAGATTTTTATCACGTACGGTGCACCGGCGAGGTTGTCACAAGCAGGCGCAGCGAGATTGCCGTCACCAGGAGTTGAATCGATACAAATCGTTCCACCCGCAGTCGCTCCCAGCAATTCAGCGATATTCTGATTCCACATGAACAAGGCCGTCCGGGCTATCTCCTGAGCGCTGCACCCGGTCACTTGCATGCAGGCAGGAATGGCCGCTGCCACTGGCTGGTTGTAATAGCCAGCATCCAGGCCAGCCCGGTTCGACAACACATGATCGGCCAGCGAGGCGGCTTCAGCGGTAGCAATAGTGCGCAGGCTCGCACTCTGCGAGAAGCGCAACATCTGCAGTTGCAAGCCGGCCAGCGCAAGCAGTCCGAACGCCAGCACGACAATGGCGATGAGCACTTCGATCAGCGTGAAGCCATGCGGGCGACGCGCTAGCAAACGAAACGGGAAAACGGAACGCGGCATCATCGCTGGCACCTCAGGGACAAACAGTCGTCGTGAGCGACGAACGCCCGGTCAATTCGACCGAGACCAGGCGCCCGACGTTACCGGTGCGCGTGTCGCATAACTTGAAACTGGCCAGTGCATTGGCCTGACCGGAAGAATTGAACTCAATCCAGCCAGCCGCAGGGCCCGTCACCGTGATCCGTGGTGCTGACGGCGCGCCGGAAAATATCAGCGTTTCGGCAGAGCTACGCGTCTTGTCATGGTCAGCATCTGCGAATACCAGCTTGTTGGTGGTCCAGTCGGTACCGCAAACACTGTTACCGGCACTGGCACACAGCAGCACGCTGGCATTGATGCGCGATGCCTCGCTGCGCGCTGTCTGTAACGCCAGCGAAAATTTTCGGGCTTCCGAGGTGATGCGTGCGTCCTGCACGAAAGCCTGGAATGACGGTGCCGCCAGACCAAGCAGGATGGCGATAATCGCCATTGCAATGAGTAACTCCACCAAGGTGAAGGCAGCGGACGAGGGATGCGGAGTCGGGGCGAGGGTCATGGGAAGTAAAAAATTATTCGTTGGAAAAATTTCTTACTTGCAGCTTATTACGCGCCATCAACGACTGTAAATACCGTTAGTCAAATTAAAGCGACCATTGATCACATCAAGGACAGGCGTTTTGTCGTGAGACCTTCTCGTGCTCGATGTGTTTCAGGTAACTGAGATGTTGCCCTTGCTGACACTTTCGCCATCGGTTGGCTTGAGTGTCCAGAACGACAGCGACGACAACACCGTCATCACACCCAGCGTCAGGAAGGTATGGTGCAGTGCGCCGGTCAATGCCAATTGATTCGACTCCGGCAACCCGCCGAGATACCAGCCGGTGACCAGCGAGCCACAGGCCAGTCCGAAGCTCATCGACATTTGCTGCAGCGAACTGGCCAGCGTGCTGGCCATGCTGGTGTCGGCATGGCTGATATCGGCATAGGCCATCGAGTTCATGCTGGAAAATTGCAGCGAATTGAACAGGCCCTGCGTCAACCCGAGCAGCACGATCAACGCCAGCGGTGTCGATGCCGATACGGTGGCAAACAGGCTGATCGTCATGCCGATCAGCAAGGTATTGATGATCAGCACCTGGCGATAACCGAAGCGCCGCAGCAAACCCGCTGCCATCAGTTTCATGCCCATCGCCCCGGCCGCCGCCGGCATCATCAGCAGGCCGGATTGCCAGGCTGGCAGTCCCAGACCGAGCTGATACAGCAAGGGCAGCAGGAATGGCAAACCGCCCAGACCCAATCGCGTCACAAAGCCACCCACTACCGACACGCGGAAAGTGCGCACCCGGAACAGCGCCAGCCGCAGCAACGGTGAGTCGGTCCGGCCGGCATGCCAGACATAGGTCGCCAGCAAACAGAGCGCCAGCAGCAGCAATACGCCGTTCGAGGTCGCATCCAGCTTGTGCTCTCCGAACACTTCCAGCAGCCACGACAGCAGTGCGGTACCCGCTCCGAAGAGCACCATCCCGACCACATCGAGCGGCCGCTGCGTGTCCCCACGGTAATCCGGCATGTGCCGGTGGATCAGCCATTGCGCAGCCAGCCCGACCGGCACATTGACAAAAAAGATCACCCGCCACGACGTCACATGCACGATCAGACCGCCTATGGTCGGACCAAGCAGGGGCCCGATCAGCGCCGGGATGATGACAAAATTCATCGCCCTGAGCAGTTCGGATTTTGGAAAAGTACGCACGATGGTCAAGCGTCCGACCGGCATCATCATCGCCGCCCCCATGCCCTGCAGGATGCGCGCTGCCACCAGCATCGGCACACTCTGTGACAAACCGCACAACACCGATGCAAACGTGAAAATCGCGACCGCCGCGCTGAAGACCCGGCGCGTACCAAACCGGTCGGCCATCCAGCCGCTCACCGGGATACATACCGCCAGGCTAAGAATGTAGCTGGTGACTACCGCTTTCAGGCTCAGTGGCGTGACGCCAAGACTGAGCGCCATCGAGGGCACGGCAGTGTTGATGATCGTGGAATCGAGCTGTTCCATGAACAGCGCCGTGGCGACAACCCAAGGCAAGTAGCGCTTGACGGCCGTGTCGTCGGCGGGAGCAGGAGAGTTAAGTTGCATCAGGGGAAGCAAGATTGCGTAGCGATGACGGAGGATAGCACCGCACCGGAATTTTATTTTTATTCAGCGGTAGCCGACCAGTGGCCGAATTCTGCTTGACACAAGTTCAACCGATGGATTACTTTCGACCTCATGCCTTATTTCTCCCTTCCGCTTCACCTTCTCCTGCTGACGATCTCGTCGCCAGCTCTGCTGCGCGTCAAGCGCACATAAAACACCCCCCTCCTGTTAGCAATTCCTTCCGTCCGGCAACGACCAGACGGGATCCTTCATCGACTTTTTCCGGAGCACACTGCCATGTTGAATAACCCCGCCACCCGCTACCGTCCGTTCGCTCCGATCGCTCTCGCCGATCGCACCTGGCCATCGAAGACCATTACTGCGCCACCGATCTGGATGTCCACCGACCTGCGCGACGGCAACCAGGCGTTGTTCGAGCCGATGAACGTCGAGCGCAAATTGCGCATGTTCCAGACGCTGGTCGAGATCGGTTTCAAGGAAATCGAAGTCGCCTTCCCGGCCGCCTCCGAAACCGATTTCGGTTTCGTCCGCACGCTGATCGAACAAAACCTGATCCCGCATGACGTCACCATCGAAGTCCTCACGCCAGCCCGCGACGAACTCATCGAGCGCTCGATGGAAGCCTTGCGCGGCGCACGGCGCGCGATCATCCACCTGTACAACGCGACCTCGCCGAACTTCCGCCAGATCGTGTTCGGACTGGACCAGGCCGGCGTCAAGGCCATCGCGATCAAGGGAGCGCACACCATCAAGCGCCTCGCGGCAGCCCAACCCGACACCGAATGGGTGTTCCAGTACAGCCCCGAAACCTTCACTGGCACCGAACTCGATTTTGCCAAGGAAGTCTGTGACGCCGTCATCGATGTCTGGGAAGCGACGCCGCAACGCAAGGTCATCATCAACTTGCCAGCGACGGTCGAACTGGCCTCACCCAACATCTATGCCGATCAGGTCGAATGGATGAGCCGCAATCTGGCCCGCCGTGACTCGGTCATCATCAGCCTGCATCCGCACAATGATCGCGGCACCGCGGTCGCAGCAGCTGAGCTCGGCATGATGGCCGGTGCCGACCGCGTCGAAGGATGCCTGTTCGGCAATGGCGAACGGACCGGCAATGTCGATCTGGTCACGCTGGCATTGAACATGTACTCGCAAGGCGTGCATCCGGGCCTCGACTTTTCCAACATCAATGAAGTCGCGCGCATCGTCGAACACTGCACGCAGTTACCGATCCATCCGCGCCACCCGTATGTGGGCGATCTGGTCTTCACGGCGTTCTCCGGTTCGCATCAGGATGCGATCAAAAAAGGCATGGCCGTGCAATCGCCGGATGGACTGTGGGAAGTGCCGTACCTGCCGCTTGATCCGGCTGATCTGGGTCGCACTTACGACTCGATCATCCGCGTCAACAGCCAGTCCGGCAAAGGCGGGATCGCGTTCCTGCTCGAAGCCGAGTACGGCATGGTGATGCCACGCCGCTTGCAAGTCGAGTTCAGCACCGCCGTGCAATCGCTGACTGAACAGACCGGCGGCGAAGTCGTGGCAGCCGATATCTGGACGCTGTTTTCAAGTGAATATTTCGCTGCCCGTGAACCGGTTGCTTATGTCGGACATCGGTTATTCGACAGTGGTCAGTTGCAAGGCATCCACTTGAGCGTGACGTTGTTCGGAGAAGCGCTCACGCTCAGCGGCGAAGGCAACGGCCCGATCGATGCGCTGTTGCATGCGCTGCGCGTGCAAGCCAAGTTGCACAGCTACGAAGAACGGGCAATGGGTCAGGGTGCAGATGCCACCGCCGTGACCTTTGCCGAAGTGGTCACCGATGGTGTGCCGGGAACGGTGTTTGGCGTGGGCATGCATGCCAATATCGTCACGGCATCGGTGCTGGCCGTCATCAGCGGGTTGAACCGGATTTATGCGAAATTGCCGGAGCAGGAAAAGGAGGCGTTTTTCCGGCAGCAGGAGCAGGTTAGCGTTTGATGTGAATGGGTTGGCGGTGCAATGCCCTTCGGTTATTGCACCTTACGAGCTAACGGCCGTCTGTGCTCCGTAACCCGTTGTCGGGGTCAGAGTAATTTTCGCGATACCCCCTGCGAAAAAAAACTCTGACCCCGACAACTCGCCCGGCATGGTCGCGACGGCCTTCAACGGCACGGCAATTTACACTGCTGCCACGCTCTTCCCGAACGTCAATTCTCCATTGACCACATCGATCAGAATCACATCCTTCGGTCCGTATTTGCCTTCCAAAATCTGCTTCGACAAAGGATTTTCGATCTGCTGCTGGATCGCACGCTTCAAGGGCCGCGCGCCATACACCGGATCAAAACCGGCTTCGGCGATTTTCTGTAGCGCCGCATCGGTGATCTCGATCCCCATGTCCATCTTGCCCAGACGCTGCTCGAGTATCTTCAACTGGATGCGGGCAATCGAGCCGATATGCTTTTCATCGAGCGCATGGAACACCACAATCTCGTCGATCCGGTTGATGAACTCGGGACGGAAATGCTGCCGCACTTCGGCCATCACGGCCATCTTGACGACAGCCGGTTCGCTCTCTTCCATCGCCTGAATCTTGTGCGAACCGAGGTTGGAGGTCATCACGATAACGGTGTTCTTGAAGTCCACTGTACGACCCTGGCCATCGGTCATGCGGCCATCATCAAGTACCTGCAACAGTACATTGAACACATCCTGATGCGCCTTCTCGACTTCATCGAGCAGGATCACGCTGTACGGCCGACGGCGAACCGCTTCGGTGAGGAAGCCACCTTCGTCGTAGCCAACATAGCCTGGCGGCGCACCGATCAACCGCGCCACCGAATGCTTTTCCATGAACTCGGACATGTCGATGCGGATCATCGACTCTTCGGTATCGAACAGAAATCCGGCCAGCGCCTTGCACAGTTCGGTCTTGCCGACACCGGTCGGCCCGAGGAACATGAACGAGCCATAGGGACGGTTCGGGTCCGACAGACCGGCCCTTGAACGACGGATCGCATCGGACACCGCGACGATGGCTTCATGCTGGCCGATCACGCGCTGATGCAGAAAATCTTCCATGTGAACCAGTTTGTCGCGCTCGCCCTGCATCATTTTCGAGACCGGAATGCCGGTCGCACGCGAGACGATCTCGGCGATTTCTTCGGCACCGACCTGGGTGCGCAACAGCCTCGGCTTGAGATTGGCCTTGTCGGCCGCCTCGTCCTGGCGTGACTGTGCTTCGAGCGCTTTTTCGAGCTCGGGCAAGCGTCCGTATTGCAGCTCGGAGACGGTTTTCCAATCGCTCTTGCGGGTCGCTTCGTCCATTTGCAGACGGACTTCCTCGATCTCTTCCTTGATGTGCTGGCTACCCTGCACGGCGGCTTTTTCTGCACGCCAGATTTCTTCGAGGTCAGCGTATTCGCGTTCGCTGCGCAGGATTTCTTCTTCGATCAGGGCGAGCCGGCGTTGCGATGCTTCGTCTTTTTCTTTCTTGATCGCTTCGCGTTCGATCTTCAGCTGGATGGTACGTCGATCGAGCTTGTCCATCACTTCGGGACGCGAGTCGATTTCGATCTTGACCTTGGCAGCGGCTTCGTCGATCAGGTCGATGGCTTTGTCGGGCAGGAAGCGATCAGTAATGTAGCGATGCGACAGTTCAGCCGCAGCGACAATGGCCGGATCGGTGATGTCGACACCGTGATGGACTTCATAGCGCTCCTGCAAACCCCGCAGAATCGCAATGGTCGCTTCGACACTCGGTTCGGCCACCAGAATTTTCTGGAAGCGGCGTTCCAGCGCAGCGTCTTTTTCGATGTACTTGCGATACTCGTCGAGCGTGGTCGCGCCGACGCAATGCAGTTCACCACGTGCCAATGCCGGCTTGAGCATATTGCCCGCATCCATCGCGCCATCGGCCTTGCCGGCACCGACCATCGTATGCAATTCATCGATGAAGACGATGGTCTGGCCTTCGTCCTTGGCGAGGTCTTTGAGCACGGCTTTCAGGCGCTCCTCAAATTCGCCACGGTACTTGGCACCAGCGACCAGCGCGGCCATGTCGAGCGAGAGCACGCGTTTGGATTTCAGGCTGTCCGGTACTTCGCCGTTGACGATGCGTTGCGCCAGCCCCTCGACGATGGCCGTCTTGCCGACGCCCGGCTCGCCAATCAGCACCGGGTTGTTCTTGGTGCGACGCTGCAGGACCTGAATCGCACGACGGATTTCATCATCGCGGCCGATCACCGGATCAAGCTTGCCGAGACGGGCGCGTTCGGTCAGGTCAATTGTGTATTTGGCGAGCGCTTCGCGCTGGCCTTCGGAATCGGCCGAATTGACCGACGCGCCGCCACGTACCGCTTCGATCGCCGCTTCCAGCGCCTTGCGGGTCAGACCGTTTTCGCGTGCGGCCTTGCCGGCTTCGGACTTGTCGTCGGTCAGGCCGAGCAAGATCATTTCGCTGGCAATGAACTGATCGCCGCGCTTCTGTGCTTCCTTGTCAGCGACATTGAGCAAGGCACCGAGTTCGCGCCCGACCGGCACTTCACCACCCGTGCCGGAAACTTTCGGCAAGCGCTCCAGCGCCGATTTCAGCGCCGCCGTCAGGCCGCCAATATTGGCACCGGCGCGCTGCAGCAGTGAATTGGCACTGCCGTCGTCCTGATTGAGCAACGCGACCAGCAAATGCGCCGGTTCGATGTAGGGATTATCGTTGCCGACTGCCAGGCTTTGCGCATCGGACAGCGCTTCTTGCAGTTTGGTGGTGAGTTTGTCTAGACGCATGGTGAGCTCCGGAATAAATTCAATAACCACAACATGGGGTGTGGTATTGGCTTTTCAAGCGACGGATTGCATCTTTGCGTCAGAATTCCGGTTATGTTAATAGGGGCGGTGCAATGCCCTTCGGTTATTGCACCCTGCGAATTGATGGTGATGTTGACGTTGATGTTGATGTTGATTCTGATTTTGACGTGGCCGTTGACGTTGACGTTGACGTTGATGTTGATGTTGATGTTGATGTTGACTTGGCCGTTGACGTTGACCTGTTCCGCATTGAAGCAGCTGCCAAAAGTCGGAGTCAGGCAGGGGATCAGAGGGACGCATGTCTGAGCGAAGCGAGTTTGCGGCCCTCCCCCTGACTGGCTCCGACTTTTGGGAACCCGAAGGGCAGCCGCTTCGCGGTCGCCTTTTTCTTGGTTACTTCTTTTTGGCGAAGCAAAAAGAAGTAACCGGCTGCCGGGCCGCCCCCGGCTTGGTCATGACGAAGCACATACAGAATCAGTTATCGCTGTCAGTGCATTCGTTGCACCACCTACTATACTCAAGGCACCAACACCCACTTATCCAAAGCCGCATCATCCACCGCCCGCGCATCGACCCAACGCGCCCCCTCCGGCGTCTGCTCTTTTTTCCAGAAAGGCGCTTCGGTTTTCAGATAATCCATGATGAACTCACAAGCCGCAAACGCCTCGCCACGATGAGCCGCAGCCACCGCCACCAGCACAATCTGCTCGGTCGGCAGCAACGGCCCGATCCGGTGGATCACCAGCGCATCGGCAATCGGCCAGTGCGCGCGGGCTCGGTCGATGATGACGGCAATCGATTTTTCGGTCATGCCCGGATAGTGTTCGAGCTCCATCTGGCTGACCGTCGCGCCGTCGTTGAGGTCACGCACGGTGCCGACGAAGCTGACGATGGCGCCAACCTGCGGGCTGCCTTTGCGTAACTGTGCCAGCTCGGTGCTCATATCGAAATCGGCTTGCTGGATGCGGATTGTCATCGCTTTAACCACCGGTGACCGGCGGGAAAAAAGCCAGCTCGCAGCCGTCCGTAATTGCGGCAGTCGCCGTGACCATTTCCTGATCCAGCGCCATGCGCAACGCCCGTCCCTCGTCCAGCGCCTGTGCCCACGGGTCACCGCGCTCGCGCAAGAATTGCCGCACATCGCCCACGGTGAGAACCGCCACCGGCAGCGTCAGCACTTCGCTGCCCGTACCCACTACTTCGCGTACGCTGGCAAAAAACCGCAGGGTAATTTTCATCAATTGAGTAATCCGGAAAAAGGAATAAACCGCACGATATCGCCAGGAACAATCACCTGCCCGGCCGGATTATCGACCAGCCCGTCGCCCCAGACAGTCGAGGTCAGCACGCCCGAACTCTGGTTCGGGAATAGCTCCAGCGCACCGTCTGGTCCGACCCGCACACGCAGGAATTCATTGCGACGATCTGCCTTCGGCCAGTCGAAACCCGCGCGCATTGCATAGGCTTGCGGTGCGACATCCTCAACACCTTGCAAGCGCAAAATGAACGGTCGCACGAACAACAAAAAGGTCACGAAGCTCGATACCGGATTACCGGGCAAGCCGAGGAAGAACGCACTGCCCTCTCCGCTACGATCGATTTCGCCGAACGCCAGCGGCTTGCCGGGCTTGACTGCGATCTGCCACATGTTCAAGCGCCCTTCGGCTTCGACCGCCGGCTTGATGTGGTCTTCCTCACCGACCGAGACACCACCCGACGTGACGATCAGGTCGTGGTCTTGCGCAGCCAGCCGCAAGGTGTCGCGCGTCGCAGCCAGCGTGTCCGGCACGATGCCGTAATCAGTGATCTCGCAACCGAGATTTTCCAGCAGTCCGCGCAACGTGAAGCGGTTCGAGTTGTAGATCGCACCGGGTTTCAAGACCTCGCCCGGCATCGCCAGTTCGTCGCCGGTAAAAAACACGGCGACCTTGATCTTGCGCACCACCGGCAAGGTAGCCAGTCCAACTGACGCGGCAAGCCCCAGTTCCTGCCCGCGCAAACGCGTACCCGCAGAAAGTATTTCGTTACCAGTCAGTATGTCTTCACCACGACGGCGTATCCATTCGCCGCTGGCAGGTGCGTGCGTGACGATGACGTCGTCGCCGTCCGCCGTGCATTGCTCCTGCATCACGACTGCATCAGCCCCCTCGGGAATCAGCGCACCGGTAAAAATCCGCGCAGCAGTCCCGGCCAGCAAGGGCTGACCGACATGACCGGCCGGAATGCGCTGGGCCACACGCAGGCGTGCTGACCCGCTGACGCAATCGGCAGCGCGCACCGCGTAACCATCCATATGCGTGTTGTCCATCGGCGGCACATCGAGTTGCGACGATTGTGCCAGCGCGAGCACGCGGCCATTCGCTTCCAGCGTCGGGATGACTTCGTGACCGGTCACCGGACGCGCGGCAGCGAGCAGCAACGCCAATGCTTCGGCAACCGGCAACATCGGCGGGCGGGGTGGTGGCGTATTCATGGTCATAGTCCGGTGTGGGCAACGATGAAGGCCTGCACTTGCGCGACATCGGCCTCCATGACTTCAAAGCGCTGCGGCAAGAATTCGATGTTCTCGAAGCCGGCCGGACGGGCGGCGTCGGTATCGAGCGCTTCACGAATGGTTTCGTTGAACTTGGCTGGCAAGGCGGTTTCCAGCACGATCATCGGCACGCCTGATTTGACATGCTCGCGTGCGACCTTCACGCCATCGGCGGTATGCGTGTCGACCATCAGACCGTAGCGCGCATGCAGGTCGCGAATCGTCGCGAGCCGGTCTGTGTGGCATGAGCGACCGGACGCAAAACCGAATTGCGCGATCTTGTTGAACTCGTCGCCATCGCTGCCGGGCGCACCGGACAGATCAAAACCGCCTTCGGTATCGACCTTGGCAAACAGCGCCTTGACGCGTACCGCATCGCGATCGAGCAAGTCAAAGACGAAGCGTTCAAAGTTCGAAGCCTTGCTGATGTCCATGCTCGGACTGGTGGTGTGATAGGTCTCGGACGACTTGCGCACACGGTAAATGCCGGTGCGGAAGAACTCGTCGAGCACATCGTTTTCGTTGGTGGCGGCCACCAGCTGATCAATCGGCAAGCCCATCATGCGGGCAATGTGGCCCGCGCAGATATTGCCGAAATTGCCGGACGGGACCGTGAACGAAACCTTCTGCTCATTGCGGGTGGTTGCCTCCAGATAGCCGCGAAAGTAATAGACCACCTGCGCGACCACACGCGCCCAGTTGATCGAATTGACGGTGCCGATCTTGTAGCGTGCCTTGAAGGCAAGGTCGTTCGAGACGGCCTTGACCATGTCCTGACAATCATCGAACACACCCTTGATAGCGACATTAAAAATGTTGTCGTCTTGCAGACTGAACATTTGTGCGCTTTGAAAGGCGCTCATTTTCAGGTGCGGTGACAACATGAACACGCGGATACCGTGCTTGCCGCGCATCGCGTATTCGGCAGCGCTGCCGGTGTCGCCGGAGGTCGCACCGAAAATATTGAGTTCGGCTTGCTGCTTGTCGAGCGTGTACTCGAACAGGTTGCCGAGTAACTGCATCGCCATATCCTTGAAGGCCAGCGTCGGACCATTCGACAGGGCTTGCAGCAGCAGGGTCTTGTCACCGTCCTGCTCGATCAAATGCAATGGCGTGATGCGCTCGGCGGCTTCGCCAGCACGCGTGTTGCGGTAGACGGCAGCGGTATAGGTCTTGTCGGTCAGTGCCTTGAGGTCCGCAACGGGAATATCAGTAGCGAATTTTTTCAGGATTTCCAGCGCCAGATCGGCGTAGGACAGCGCGCGCCATGCATCGAGTTCGGCACCCGAGACTTGCGGATAAACGGCCGGCAAATACAGGCCACCGTCCGGCGCAAGGCCACCCAGCAGGATTTCGGAAAAGGAAGGCTGCGCGGCGTGGCCGCGGGTCGAGACATAGCGCATAGAAGTGAAGGTGCAGGCGTCGTTAATGTGCGTGCATTATAGCTGCCACGTCCTTTGCGACGTTCGCACCGCCGTCAGGCAACCTGCCCAAGTTCACGCGGTACCACAACGACATTGGCAAGCATGTCGGTGACGAGCGCAGCGAGGTCGATGCGCGGCTGCCAATCCCAGTCGCTGCGGGCAGCCGCGTCGTCGAGACTATGCGGCCAGGTGTCGGCAATGGCCTGGCGCGCATCGGGTGCATAGCTGATCTCGAAACCGGGTCGCTGCTGGCCAATCGCCTCCGCCAGTTGTGCCGGATTGAAACTCAGGCCCGCCACGTTGTAGGCAGCGCGAATCGCGATCCGTTCGGCGGGCGCATCCATCAGCGCGATGGTGGCGCGGATCGCATCCGGCATGTAAATCATCGGCAGCATGGTGTCGGCTGACAGGTAGCAGTGGTACGGCTCGTCACGCAACGCCGCATGGAAAATCGCAATCGCGTAATCGGTCGTCCCGCCGCCCGGAGGCGAACGGAAACTGATGATGCCCGGATAGCGGATGCTGCGCACGTCAACGCCATATTTGCTGAAGTAATACGCACACAGGCGCTCGCCGGCCAGTTTGCTGATCCCGTAAATCGTGGTCGGATCCATCACCGTCTGTTGCGGCGTGTTGTCCTGCGGCGAGCCCGGCCCGAAGGCAGCGATCGACGAGGGCCAGAAAACCCGCAGCGGCCGACCGGCGGCAGTACGCTCACGAGCGATCTCCAGAATATTGAGCAAGCCATCCATGTTCAGGCTCCAGGCCTTCAGCGGCTCCTGTTCGCCGGTGACCGACAACAGGGCGGCGAGCTGGTAGACCTGCGTGATGCCGTACGTGTCGATGATGCGTGCCACCAGACGGCGATCGAGCACGTCGATGGCTTCGTAATGCGCAGCACCAAACGGATTACGCGGACCGAGGTCGGCAGCGATGACATTGTCGGCACCATGCTGCAAGGCCAGCGCGACGACCAGTTCATTCCCGATCTGGCCATTGGCACCGATGACCAGGATGCGCTCCATCATGCGACTCCTGTTTTGCCGAGCAAACCCAGCTCGCGCCCGGCTTGCTCGAAAGCCGCCAGCGCCGTATCGAGTTGTTCGGTCGTATGCGCTGCCGATAATTGCACCCGCACACGCGCCTGCCCCATCGGCACGACCGGATAAAAGAAACCGGTCACCAGCACGCCAAGTTCGTACAAACGCGCAGCAAAACGCTGTGCCACCGGTGCATCGAACAGCATCACCGGCACCACAGGATGAGTCCCCGGCTTGATCGTGAAACCCAGCGCTGCAATCGCGCTGCGGAAATAGGCGGTGTTGGCATGCAGCCGGTCACGCAGTTCGGTGGATGACGCGAGCCGTTCCAGCACCGTTAGCGAAGCGCCGGCAATGGCGGGGGCAAGACTGTTCGAGAACAGATACGGACGGGATTTCTGGCGCAACATGTCGATGACTTCCTTGCGCGCAGACGTGAAACCACCCATCGCACCACCGAGCGCCTTGCCCAGTGTGCCGGTAATGATATCGACCCGGCCCATCACGCCATGATGTTCATGCGTGCCACGTCCGTTGGCACCCATGAAGCCCGAGGCATGACATTCGTCGATCATGACCAGCGCACCGTACTGGTCGGCCAGGTCACAAATCCTGTCGAGCTGGGCGATGGTGCCGTCCATCGAAAACACGCCATCGGTGGCAATCACCACGTGGCGCTTACCAGCGGCGGCCTGCAATTGCAGCTCGAGGTCGGCCATGTCGTTGTGCTGGTAGCGATAGCGCGCCGCCTTGCACAAGCGCACGCCATCGATGATCGACGCATGGTTGAGGGTATCGGAAATGATCGCATCTTCGTCATTGAACAGCGGCTCGAACAATCCGCCATTGGCATCGAATGCCGCCGCGTACAGGATGGTGTCTTCCATGCCGAGGAAGGTCGACAATGCCTGTTCAAGCTGTTTGTGCACTGTCTGCGTACCGCAAATGAACCGCACCGACGACAGCCCGTAACCGAATTGCTCGGTCGCGGCAACGGCGGCGCGTACCGTGGATTCTTCACCGGACAAGCCGAGGTAATTATTCGCACACAGGTTGATCAACGTGCGGCCATCATCACACACCACTTCGGGACCCTGCCGCGACGCCAGCACCCGCTCGTTCTTGTACAAGCCGGCGTCTTTCAAGCGATCCAGCTCCTGCTCCAGCCCGGTAAAAAAAGTTTTCTTGTTGTTGACGCTCATGATGTCCTCGACGATTGGTAGAATCGATTCATGATCTCTGAATCAATCCGCTGGTTTTATTAAATTCCATTATGTAGAACTTATTTTCAATATAGTGGATATTAGCAGTACTTTCCCACTTTGTAATCCCGCTCGTGAAAACCCCCAACCGTACCTGCCCCCTACCGAAGTCCACACCTGGCTGCAACGCATGCTCCACGGGCGCGACCTGACACTTGATGTTGATGAGCGTGGTGCCAATGTCGAAGGCAACGAGCTTGAAGTCACCGCGTTCGAGTGGAGAAGCGATGCCTTGCACGATGAAACCTGAGGCACTTTCCTGGGGTGTCATGGCGGGGGTATGTATGAGTCAGCGGGATTGATGTTGCAGTTAAACGAGGCGTGAACTGTTTATCGAGGAATGCTCTGACAAACACCTCCCAGCCTTTGAGCAGACGTGCGCGCCAGCCGGACCTGCACGAAAAACATCTTGCCAGGATTCGTTCAACAGGTCTGCGTCATGTTCAAGCAGGGTGCACTTCATGAGGCCTTCCAAATACAGCTCCCTGAACCCGAAAGCAATTCAGATCCGCAACGCTCAAAGTACCACTTGAAAACGATGACATGGCATTTGAGTCTTTGAGAACGCCCTTGCCAGGGTGGCGGTTTTTGTTGCCGTTGCGCCGCTCAATGGTTTCTCGTGAATCCCAAATTTTGCGAGCTGCAACATCAACAAGTGCACTCATTTCATTTTATCCTTGAGTTTTTTGCAAAATTCCAAAAATACAACTCTTCCACCCACTTTTTCATGGGCGGGCAAAAGCTTTATCTTTTCTTCTACACAGCGTTCCAGAGCCGACGCTACTGGGGACAGTGGCTTCGATGTGTCTGCGTTGATATATAAAACAATACTTATAAATATAGCAACTGTAACACCTACACCTGCTGCAACATTTGCCAGGAGCTTGTAAAGCATAAAGTCCTCTTTTGATGGACTTGCAGAATTCGCCAATCCAGCCGAATTAGCCGCTGCGTTATGCAAAAAAAGTTGCGGGGACCGTCCAAAAGGCTGCGAAATCAGCGTATCAAAATCA
The DNA here is from genome assembly GCF_035019065.1 of Actimicrobium sp. CCI2.3. Classification (NCBI taxonomy): domain Bacteria; kingdom Pseudomonadati; phylum Pseudomonadota; class Betaproteobacteria; order Burkholderiales; family Oxalobacteraceae; genus Actimicrobium; species Actimicrobium sp. CCI2.3. The sequence goes on from NZ_JASJWR010000022.1 coordinate 81,466, forward strand.
TGATCCTGATGCTGGCCCATAAAAATAATATCCTGAGTGCCGCAACTGCCAAACAATTTTATACGTTACAGGGCTATTTGCTCGCACTGCTCGAACAAGACACTGTGCGCCTTGACTCCGAAGTTACTGTGAAATCACCTGCCCCGCGTCAGACTCATGCCTCATTAATCGAAACTGAAAGTAGACTTTCATCTCAATACTGCTAAAGTTGGTACCTTAAATCACAGTAAGGAAAATAAATGGGGGAAATAAATGCACTGCACGCACTCAGCGCGGAGCCCCAAAGGCGGGAAGAATGGTATTCGCTGCTGGGTGAGCTATCCCATCATTTCTGGTTTGCCGGGGATGTGTCGCTTATGTTGCAAGGCTTTTGCAAAGCACTGGTGACCAAGGCAGGATACGTTAGCGTACGAGTGGCACTGAATGTCGAGAACCAATCAAAAATTTACGAGGCAAATGCGGATCAACCTCCGCTCAATGGAGTTCTTCAGCATTTGTTGTTACCACTAGCGCATCATGGCGTGTCCGTTGCCCAGTTGCAGGTGAGCGCCACCTTTGATCTGAGCGACGGCTCCCAGGCCCACGCCATTTTGATGCGCATTGCGAGGGAGTTGGTGGAGGCCATTCTCGCCTTGACACACTCGGGGAACGAGCGGGATTTGTTGTCCAACGCGGAATTGCTTGCGTTGTCCGTGCGCCAGAGTCCGTTTCCGGTGGTGATTACCAATGCGATGGGCCAGCTGGAGTATTGCAACGACAGCTATTGCAGAACGTCGGGCTACACTTCTGACGAGTTGATCGGAACCGAAGTGCTATGGAAGGTGAGCGACGCCATTGGCGAACAATGTCGCAAGGAAATAGCCGCTTTACAGCCTGGCCAGTACTGGCAAGGCGAACTGCAGAGCTTGCGCAAGGATGCTACACAGTTTTGGAACGCTTTTACCATCTCCCCGATAAACGATGCGAGTAGTGCCCAAACCAAGCACTTTGTTGGTGTGATTAATGTTGGTGTGATTAATGTTGACGTGATTAACGGTGTTAGCGACCAGCTCAATTACCAAAAAGAACTCGAATACCAGACCACCCGCGACCGTCTAACCGGCCTAGCTAACCGCAACTTGCTCAATGACCGGATTGCGCAAGGAATTGCGTCGGCTAAACGCAATAATTTGTTGATGGGGCTGATGTTGTTGGATCTGGACCATTTCAAGTCAATCAATGACGCATCGGGGCACGGCGACGGGGATCACGTGCTCAAAGAGGTTTCCAAACGACTCATAGGCTGTGTAGGCGAAACTGATACCGTCGCCCGCCTGGGCGGAGACGAATTTGTCATCTTGCTGACAGACTTGCCAGAGATGGGTGACGTCGATATCATCGCCGAAAAAATCCTGATCGCCTTGTCCAAGCCGCTGTCCATTGGTGAGCAGGATGTCGTGGTCACGGCAAGCATTGGCATCTCTTGTTACCCGCGTGATGGGGACCATGGCGAGATACTGTTGCGTTATGCTGGCATTGCCATGTACCGGGTCAAGGAACACGGACGCAACGGCGTGCGCCAATTTGTGCCTGAGACGGGCGTCACCGCCACGCGCAACATGAACATGGAAGATGCCATGCGCAGGGGCTTGGAGCGCGATGAATTCAGGCTGCACTACCAGCCTAAAATGGACTTGGGTAGCGGACGCATGGTGGGTGCTGAGGCTCTGGTGCGTTGGCAGCATCCGCAAATTGGGTTAATTCATCCGATTGAGTTCCTCACGCTCGCGGAGGAGTCCGGGCTGATATTGCCATTAGGAGAATGGGTGTTGGCGCAAGCCTGCCGCCAGCAGGTGGCATGGGAGAAGGAGGGAATTGCGGGGGTACAAATTGCAGTGAACATCTCTCCACGCCAGTTCCACCAGGAAGACTTCGCAGAACGCGTGAAAGCCATTTTTAGTGAGACGGGAGTCGACCCAGCCCGCATCATCCTGGAGCTCACCGAGAGTATCGTCATGCACGATGTCAGCACCACCAACGCGACGCTCAAAGAGCTTGACAATTTGGGTTTGGTCTTGTCATTGGACAATTTTGGCGCGGGCTACGTGAGCTTGGTACATTTGCGCAAGCATCACATTAGCGAGTTAAAGATAGACAAGTCGCTCATCAACGACATCCACACCAACCCGGACAACGCAGCTATCGTCGGGGCCATCATTGCCATGGATACCAGTATGGGGTTGCAAGTGGTAGCACAAGGCGTGGAGAACCTGGCGCAGGTGGAACTGCTACGCCAGTTGGGGTGCAAGTACGTGCAGGGATACTATTTTGGTCGTCCTTTGGAGTGTGCATAGAAGCTTGGCATGTGCTTTCAGCCCTGTTTTCAGCGACTGAAGGCGACGCAAACCGCTGCGCGTGGCCAAGCACTTTCTGCGCGTAAGCCAGCCGCTTGTTGGCCGTTACCGCGTTGTAAGCGCCTAGCGCGTTAACCGTTTCACCTAGCTGGCGAATATTGCCCGCCAAAATTCAGGCACCTGCATGAAGATTGATACAGGGGTCCCATAAATTCTGCTCGACCACCCCATATCGGCGTAGTGCTGGCAACCAGCCCGAGTTGAACTGCATCAGCCCAATGCCACGCGTGCCATCGGCGTTGCGCCCTACCGCAGCCGGGTTAAAGTTGGACTCCTGCTTGGCAATGGCCAGCAGCAAAGCCTCGAGCATCTGATGGGATAAGAACCCTAAATTTATTATTTAATATACCTGATTATTTATTAGTTAATTTTGTATAAAATAAATTCTAAAATATATGTTCTATTGTCAGCATTTGCATTACTGTCATAAGGTAGTAGTGCAACTCTCGTCAATGCCCACTTGCTGTCATATTCACCGACTGCAAAATTCAAGGCTTCCGGAATAACATAGGTTTGTGTGACTGCATTGGTATTGTATTCAATACAGCTGAAGTAATCATCACTGCTAATAAGAAGAGTCCCGTTATTGTTTTTATTTGCCGAAACTTTAGTGCAATAAGTATCTTGATAAAAATCATTCTGATTAATAGTGCCTTGCTTAATTCCCACAAGGGAAGGGATGCCCCACCCTGAAGTTGCAAAATCGTAACTGCCATTCAACAAGAAAAAGGGTCCCGTTGCGCCTGGCGTAACTGTAACACTCGCCTTCATAGATTGGCTTGGATCTATGCCTTTCGCTAGAGGCAGTTTCCATTTGCCTACGTCATCACAAATAACAAATGCTTTCTGCGAAGCTGGAGCTGCTGGAAGTCTTGAATCTCTTGAAATATCTGAAACCGCAATTGATTCTTTCGTAGGGTCACAGGTATCATTAACTTTCTTGCCACTGAGTTGGATCTTTTGGGCTTGAAATTCTTGAATATTTTTCAGGTTTTGACTATTAAAGTCCCAAGGCCCCTCAGGCGGTGCGCCGCCATCGCGGCGGGTAAATTTCTGAAAACCAGAGCTGCCATAACCGCCCCGCACCCCCAATATGCCAGCCTGGCCTGTAGCGCCAGATACCCGCACCGGGTTGGGTATATTGACAAAATTGTTATTGACAATCGTATCCAGCGCCCCCGGCCTAGCTCGCCCCACGAGATCAAGCGCAGCGTTGGTGACCAAAGGGATGGACATGCCCGCATCGTTGGGTAGCACGCGCAAGGCCTCGCCCAAAATGTTATACAGCTGGTTGTCCACATTGGCGTAAGGGCGGGTATTGAACACTACCGAGCGCAAGTCGCGCCGCAATGTTGGATCTGGGCACAGTGTCAAAGTGGTGGTGGGAGGGAACGTGTTGGTGCAAATCACCTCGATTCTGATGCCAAAAGTGTGTGGGGCCGCTCCTGAAGGTGTCGTCACAACGACAGTACTATCGGGCTGCAACAAGGGCCCCGCCTGGCCTTGCTGCAAGTAGCCGAGATTGACCAAATCCGCTATGGTGGGCTGTAGCGCATTAATAATCGTAATGGGGGTAGAGGTAGCCCCGAAAGTTTTCTGGCATAAGGTAGAAGGGGGGAGCACGAGCGGGAGACCGCCCACAAGCCAAGAAGAGTAGCCGCAACTTACGTCCGTATTCACCAAGTCTACCCAATGGTCCACCATGTAGGTGCCCACCGCGTTGTTCACCGTCTTGTACTGTTCGGCCAGAGCGTGCGCGGTGTCGTCCTGCAGCTGCCGCTTGTAGTAGGCGATGCCAGAGACGACCATCATGCCAGCAATAACAACGGCAATAGCCAACTCTGCCAGCACAAAGCCGCGCTCGCGGACATTTACACGGGCTTTTTTAATGTCAGGTGAAGCACGATGAGAAAGCATATTTTTTAACCACATATCCTGCCCCACTTTCTGTTTTAACCACCCCAATGCCGCTTCATCGGCCGCGAGTGCTTTGCGCCCTGATGCCGTTTTGCAGCTCAAACGCGGTGGTGAAAAACCCCGCCATCATGAACAGCAACGCCATGCCGCACAGCGCCAGTAAAATCGCGTTCAAGAGCCCGGCGGACTTTTCCATGGACTTTGAGGTTCTCGCAATGGCACTGTTACCTATCTTGACAAACGACTCCACCGGATTGGACCGCTCAGAGGCATCTTCAATGCGGTCTTCAATGGCGGTGGACAGTATTCCTGTTTGAAAGGCAGTACCAAAGGCGACAGAGTCCACTGTGGCCAGTCGACGCAAAATCTGGCGCAGGTGCCAACGCATCCAGGGCGATGCAAACTTGATGGCGCGCTCTAACGCGGCCCGAATGGAAATATTGGCCCGCATCATGGCGGCGAGGGCCACCACCAGCAAAGCACCGTTGTAGTCCCGGTACATTGAAAAAGGCAAAAACTTGTCCAGCCGACGCCGCATCGGGCTGGTCCAGTTGGGCAGCGCCCAAATGAACAGCATCACCAGGCCAATGGCACCCAGCAAAATAAAAATACCAAAGTTGCGGATCACCTTGGACACAAAATACAAACCACGCCCCATCAGCGGCCACTTGTCCGGATGCATCAACTGCTCGAGCACGGGCACAGCAAATAAAGAAAACGCGGTGATCATGGCACTGAATAGAACCACCAAAATCAAAGGATAAGTAATCGCCTTGCGAACCGTGGCAAGCATGGCATCGGTATCCTCTACCACGCTCGACAAGTGTCTGAGACCGTCGGCCAGCACCTTGTCGTTGCCGGTTTGAATGGCGTCCAGAATAATGCGTTCTACCGGGGTACCAATGCCTTGCATGGCCCCCGCCAGCGAGCCCTCCCGCACGTTGCGCAGCATCTCGAAATACAGCGGTGCCATGGCGGGGTCTCGCCTGCGGGCTCTGGATTCGTACTTTTTAATGGCGTTGAAAATCGGCACCTGGTCTTCAAGACTGATGGACAAGTCGAAGTAAAAGTCCGCACGCATGGCATGCATACGTCTGCGCGCATTCCACAATTGAAAGGATTTTAGGAGGTTGGCCATGTTGTTTACAAGTCAATGAGTGGCGGCCTCAGGTAATGGCCGAAATTTGCAAGGCGTCGCGGTACAAAGTGGGAGCCCCAAATGTGTACTCAAAATAAAATGGATCCACCCCTCCCCTGGAAATGTCATACAGAACATGCCCCCACACCTCTTTGCCGATCATGTCGGGCACATCGAAGCCAGACACACGCTGCTGCGCCCAATACCGTTTGGCACCGAAGTCATCGCCCTTGAGCAACAACTGCAGCATGCGCTCGTCAGGCAGCAGCACCTCGGCCGCCACTTTCACACCCTTCACGCCCACGCGGGTGGATTTGCTGTAGTCGATACCCGGAATTCGGCAGTGGTCGCAGCCCTGTTCGCTCGCCACATAAATCTGGCTGAGATCCAGACCAAAAAGGTCTTGGTAGGGTTGCAAGTCTGCCTGCGCCATGACCGATGTGGCAGGCAATTTGCAATAGGGGCAGTTCAAAGGCATCAGAACCTGGTACACCAGTGCCGATATGAAGCCAGGCGCACAAAGTGAGTCACGCGACAAACCAAGGGCTGAAGAACATAGCCGTCCGATAACGCCCACAGCGGACGTTGCATGCACGGTGGTGAGAATTTTGTGGCCGGTCTGGATGGCGGCCTCGGCCATGCTGGCGGAGACTCTGTCACGAATTTCTCCAAACATGCCGACATCCGGGTCCATGCGCAAAAAAGCCATCATGGCGGCCAAAAACGGATTGTTGACGTTCCCAGCCGCACTGCGCTGAATGGAGTAGTGCGACACTCCCTTGACAAGGTACTCAACCGGGTCTTCGATGGAGATGATTTTGCGCAACCCGCCTTGAATCAAACCCGACAGCAGTGTGTTCAGGGTGGTGGTTTTTCCGGAGCCCGTGACTCCCGTCACAAACACGCCGCCGGCGGAAGATGCCGTTGCCTTGTGAAACTCAATGACCTGCTGCGGCAGGTAGCCCAACTGATCGAGCGTCAACACCTTGTCGTCGCTTTTCACCTTCAAAATACGCAGCGTGGCGTCCAGTCCGCCGACCACGGCATGCGTCTGGTAGCGCAGGTTCACCTTGCGATCGCCCAGCGTCAAGGGAATCATGGCCGCCTGAGCCAGCATTTCATTGAACGCAACCTCTGAGCGTGAGTGCTCTTCGGCCTGCATGGTGTAGGCCGAAGCAACACCTTGTAAGGCCGCATGAGATGGCACCGTCATCACATCACGCATCACACCATCCAGGCGCACCCGGATGTCCGTCAGTTTTTCGCGTATTTCGATGTGAATGTCGCTGGCGTTCAAATCGAGGCCTACTTTAACGATGGTACGAAACCACTCCAGCCCATTGGACTCTTCCAGCAAACGCTCCATCACTTGATCATCATCGTGCTCGCCATTTGACCGAGTTTGGCTGCCCCCCGTTTGCGAGGAAACCCGCAGCATGTCCAGCACACCCGAGTCGGTGGTGTAGCTGCCCTTGTAGCTCAGGCCCAGCTTTTTGCTCCGCTCGATCAGCCGAAACCAAGGCGGGGTTTGCAATACCTCGGGCAAGCACAGCACGAAGAAATTTTCAGTGCCGCTGCGAAGTGCGCTCATTCGAGCCACATCCAACTCTGAAAGTGGAACTTGCGCCGACTCGCCATAAGTCAGCGCGCCTTCATTCTCAGGAACCTGCCTGATGTGCTGAATGTGGCCTAGGCTGCCGTTCGCACTGTCACGTGCCTTCATTTAGCGCCGGACGGACCAAATGAAGGTAGCCGTTGCCCCAGTGAATTAGATTGAAAGGCAGATGCCGTTGCAAGTTCCCCAAAAGGGATTGCACCCAAGGTCTGTTCCGGCGCGCCTGGTGCAGGGGCTGGCAAGCTATAGCGGCCATCACGGCCCACCCCCGTCCATTTCTGCCTGGTGTTGAGAACCACACCCTGCTCGGTGATTTGTAACACCGTCCAAAGCCGGCTGCGCAGCGGCAACTGGTCGCTGCGGACGCGATAAACTTTGCCCTCGAACCACAGTTCAGCGGTGTATTTTCCCATTGCGCCCGTCAGGCCTATCACTATGGGTTGTGTATTGTCTTGTGAGTCGGGTGCTGCGCCGCTGAACATGGCTCCTGCAAAAGGATTGTGCGCCGTGCCCACGCCGGGCATCAGGCTAAGCAATTCAGCCCGCCTTTTCGCTTCGAATTCCGCTTTGAGTGCGAGCTCGCGATTGTGCTTTGCCTCCGCAACAGCCTGGCCAAAGGTGGCATCCAGAGACGACGGGCTTGGCGACTGGGTCGTGGCAGACACGCTACCAGGCGATAAATCAGCTGCGGACTGCGTGGCCGATTGTGCCGCTACAGGGGCCGAATAAAAACCCATGGCCACAACCAAAGCGCAAAAATAGCGTGCGTCCAACTTGACACTACTTGCCTTTAGCATAATAGTCACCTTTAATTGACAACACCGAATCGGCAATGGAATGGATAGAACTTTGCTTGGCCAGCGATAATTCACGCAGCACCACGTAGCCAGGCAGGGTGATCATCTTCAAATCACCACCTGACAAAGGAAACGACAAAGAACCGGACTCGACGGGTTTTTTGAGCTGCTCCGCTACAGCGCCGGGCATCCCGAAAGTGATGGGGAGCGTCAGCCCGTAAGTAGTGCCGGTAGACTTGTCTTTGCTACCAAGTAATGAAATATCTTGGAGAAAGTCGCTCATTTCTTTCACTGCGTCGTTTGCCAGTGGCAACAGTTCACGGACAAGCACCGGGGTGGCCCTCGCACCTTTTAACGGGTGCGTCGTGGTCAATACCGGGGACAGCACCCAGTTGGCTTGCGTCGATACTTGCTTGGCCGATTCTGCGAACGGCTGAAGTGCTGCACCCGCCGGTAGGTTGGCGCTGAAGTCAGCAATTGAGCCGTGTTCGCGTGCCCAATTCACCCGGCAAGCCTGCTGGTCGCAAATAAATGACTCCATGCGCCAACCTTTGACCCAAATTGGAATCGGATCAATGGTGTCTTGCCAGCGACGCAGCATATTGATGCCAGGCTCGCCGGTGTTGTTCAAGGCAGGTTGAATAGCTTGCTCGTACAGTAAATTGGGGTCACTGGCCTGTTGTTGCCGCTGTAACTCCATCAAATGTTGCTCCTCCTCATAGGTCCTATAAGCCCAGTAGCCCAAACCCGCACACACGAACAGCACCAGCACGCCCAGCCACATGGCCTTCTTGTTGCGCAGGCGATGCACGTGCGCCTCGCTCACAGAAGTGGTAAACAGCGTGGGGCGAAGCGGCTTGGCACCGGGCAGATTAGCCATGTTGCTGAACAAGAGCGCATTCTGGCCAGCCTGCAGCAGATGAAATTCTTCAATCAAATCGGCGACTTGCGTGGGTGAGACGACCCTATCGAAGCCGGGCACGGGCATTTTGTCGATCAAGGCAACAACGCCACACTCTTGGGCTTGACCGTTGGCGCTGCTGAACTCCAGAACATAGAGTTCGCGTCCCCCCTGGGACACTGCATCGGCCAGATAGAGCGCCGCACTGCTAGCGCCGGACGGGTAGGTTTGCTGCGACAAACCGACCAAGTCTTGGGATGGTGCGAGCACATAGGAACGAGCCCCGGAACGGCGCTTGGCATCCAGAAATGGCTCCAGCAACGCTTCCAGCGGCTCCCATTCCAGACCGAACACCAGTGTTTGAGAGCCAAACTTCCCGTAATGGTGGTAAGCGCCTCACGAGCAACGTCTTGACCAATTTTGCTTCGTAGTAAATGCAGGATTTAGCGCGAAGCGGTGCCAAG
>NZ_JASJWR010000023.1:0-90565 GCF_035019065.1 Actimicrobium sp. CCI2.3
AAAGCGCTGGTGTGGATACCTAGAATTTTCCCACGACGATTCATGCCGTGGGTTGAAGTCCGACAAACTGCTAGGCCGCCATCACATCGATACTGGCCAATTCCGTCAGTGAAAAGGTACGCGCGACATCCAGAATGATCACGAAGTGACCGTCGATCTTGCCCATGCCTTCGATGAATTCGGACCGGACTTCAGTACCGAAGTCCGGCACCGCTTCGATTTCGGCAAGCGGGATATCGACGACTGCCGAGACCGCATCGACCAGCATGCCGATATCGTGCGATTCGCCATCATGGGTAATTTCCAGCACCACGATACAGCTGCGCTTGCCGACCCGCGCCGCCGCGCCGCCGAACCGCAATGCCAGATCGATCACCGGCACCACCGCGCCGCGCAGATTGATGACGCCGCGAATAAAGGCCGGCATCAGCGGCACGGTGGTCAACTGGCCGTACTGGATGATTTCCTTGATCACCAGTATGCCGACGGCGAACAAGTCCCGACCGAGCGAAAAGGTCAGGTACTGCCTGGCCTGAACCTTGGCGTCGTCGGCAACCTCAGGCGCGCCTTGCGACAGGGAAGTTTGCATGCGCACACCTCCGTTCAGAAACGTTTGAAATGCGATTCATCGACCAGCGCTGCCGACTTGCGTCCGGTACTGGCACCGCTCAGTTTGCGAATCGGCTCTTTCGACGCACGCTCCTTGGCGGCGCTGGCGATCTGGAAAAATTCCATCAATTGCTGCAATTGTTCGGCCTGACCGGACATCTCTTCGGCCGTCGCCGCCAACTCTTCGGAGGCGGAGGCGTTCTGTTGCGTGGCCTGATTGAGCTGGCTCATGGCGGTACTGATCTGCGACAGGCCGGTGGTCTGCTCTTCGGACGCGGCAGTGATTTCCTGAACCAGGTCGGAGGTCTTGCGAATCGATGGAATCATCGCATCGAGCAACTTGCCGGCACGCTCGGACATCGTCACGCTGGTGATGGCCAGTTCGCCGATTTCCTTTGAAGCGACCTGACTGCGCTCGGCCAGCTTGCGCACTTCGGCGGCGACAACCGCAAACCCCTTGCCGTGTTCGCCGGCACGCGCGGCTTCGATGGCCGCATTGAGTGCCAGCAGATTGGTCTGGTAAGCGATGTCGTCAATGATGCCGATCTTGGCTGCGATCTGTTTCATTGCTTCGGCCGTGCGCGTGACGGCGTCGCCACCCTCGACCGCTTCCTTGGCCGAGGTCGAGGCAATGCCGTCGGTGACCTTGGCGTTCTCGGTATTTTGTGCCACCGAGGCCGACATCTGTTCGACCGAACTGCTGGTGCGCTCCACACCGGAGGCTTGTTCGGACGCCGATTGCGACAGACTTTGCGCGGTCGAACTGACTTGCTCGGACGCCGAGGTCAAGGCATCGGCGGCATTGCGGACATCGCCGATAATGCTGGCCAGTTGCTCGCTGGTGGTGTTCGAGTATTCCTTGAGCTCACCAAAGGTGCCCGCATACTCACGGGTAATGCGCTGCGACAGATCGCCGGTCGACAGGGCCTTGAGCATGCGCACCACTTCATTGAGTCCGACTTCGCTGGTATCCATCAGCTTGTTCATGCCGCCCGCCAGCACCGCAAAAAAACCATCCTTGCCAGCAGCATCAATCCGATGCTTGAAGTTGCCCTCGGCCGCGCCTTGCACCACGTTTGCGATCTCGCCTTCGACCACCACTTCGGCAGTGCGGTCCTTCCATTCGACCACGGTACCCAACCGCTCGTTGGCGGCATTGACGATCGGACTGGCCACCAGTGCCATCGTGCGGCCGCCGATCTTGATCTCGGTATGGTAGGTGTTGCGCAAGGCGCCGAGCATGTTGCGCTGGTACGAAGGATTCTTGTGAAAACGGTCGAAACTGCCGCCAACGATTTCGCGCACACGGAACTGCGGCAAGTCCTTGCGGATATCGTTTTCGGCGCTGTTCATCATGCTGGTGACTGATTCATTCATGTAGATGATATTGCCCTCAACATTGGCGATCATCACCGAGGTCGAGCATTTGTCGAGCGCTTGCTTGATGCGGGCATTGCCCATCGATTCCGCCGCCGCAGCGATTTCTGCCGCCCGGTCTTTCCATTCGACGACGGTACCCAGACGCTCATTTTTTGTACCGATGATCGGGGTCGCGGTCAGCCCGAAGACACGACCACCGACGTTAATATCAACCCGGTGCGTACCGTGCAGATGTGCCAGCAGATTGCGCTGGTGCGAGACGTTTTTGTGGAAGCGGTCGAAGCTGCCGCCGATGATGTCGCTGGCGCGAAACTGCGGCAAGTCCTTGCGGATTTCGGTTTCGGCTTCACTGAGCAGGGCCGTCACCGAACCGTTCATGTAGACGATATCGCCATCGGCATCGGCGATCATCGTCGAGGTCGACGTCGCATCAAGCGCCATCCGGATACGTGAGTTAATCACCGAGTCACGGGCGCTCTGGCGCATCTGGTCACGTGTCAGATCGAGGGCGGCGGTGATGGTGGCTTTCTTGCCCGGCAACCGGTCCATGTCGCGCGAAAAATCGCCCTTCGCATAGGCCGTGATGATGGTGACGATCTGCATTTTCACATCGATATGCGACCGTACGAGCTGGTTGATGAGGTCGGCAATGGCTTTGTAGTTGCCGGTCAGTGTCGTGCTATCGATCTGCTCGTCAATCCATCCTTCGGCATGTTTGTTGGCCATGAGTTGCTGGCCTGACTGCAAGCGCTTGAGCGACTGTCCGACGTCATTGAGCGCCTTGCCCAGCACACCGACCGCATCCTCACCGGCGCTGGCAGTGACGGAAAAATCGCCCTGCGCGAGCGCCTGCGCCACCACGACCGATTGCTTGAGTTCGTCGCGCTGGGCGCTGTTCAACCAGGCAAACAACACGGCAGCAGCCAGCACCAGCACGATTTGCGGCACGCCGAAGGCGGCTGCGCCTGCCGCCATGAAACCCGGCGCCAGCCCGAGCACCACCAGCACCAACAATGCCACCCCTGTTTTTTCTGCCATACCGAATCGTTTGAACATCCTGTTCCCCTGTTGGATTGTGGTTCCTGACCTGCACCTGACTGCGTTGCTGCTGCTTTACTCCATGACGATTACTTCACGACGACTTCTTCATTCTTTTTGACCGCTGCCAGCTTCACCATTGCGCCCACATCAAGGATCAATGCCACTTCACCGGAACCCAGTACGGTCGAACCGCTGATGCCCCGCAGGTTCTGGAACAGCTTGCCGAGTGGCTTGATGACGGTCTGGTATTCGCCCAGCAAATGGTCGACCAGCAAACCGGAACGGCCGCTTTCGCTCTGGACGACGACGATGCTGCGCTTGGCCGAGCGCGTACCGGCAATCGAAAACACCGCACGCAAATCAAGGAAGGGAAGCACGCCGCCGCGCAGTTCAATGCGACCGGCCGCGCCATGATGGAGGTGCAAGCGCGACTCGTCGGCATCGATACACTCGACCACCGCATTGAGCGGAATGACGAACGAACTGTCACCGATGCGCACCAGAAATCCATCGATGATGGCCAATGTGAGTGGCAAGCGGATTTCGATCAGCGTGCCCTCCCCGATGACGCTGTGCAGACTGATCGAACCGCGCAGCGCCTCGATGTTCTTGCGCACCACATCCATGCCGACGCCGCGACCGGACAGGTTGGTGACGGTCTCGGCAGTCGACAAGCCGGGTGCGAAAATCAGGTTCAGCTTGTCGGCTTCGGTCAGGACCTGGCCAGGGACCACCAGACCGGACTGCAGTGCCTTGGCCAGCAGTTTTTCACCATCAAGGCCACGACCGTCGTCACTGACTCGGATCAGGATATTGCCCGACTCGTGCTGTGCCGAGAGCCGGATGGTGCCGGCGGCGGGCTTACCGGCGGCCAGTCGCACCTGCGGCAGTTCAATGCCGTGGTCCAGCGCATTGCGCACCAGATGCATGAGCGGATCGCCGATTTTTTCGACCACCGACTTGTCGAGTTCGGTCTCGGCACCGTCGATCTCCAGTTGCACCTGTTTGCCCAGTTCACCGGAGACATCACGCACGACACGCCGGTAGCGGGCAAAGGTTTCGCCGATCTGCACCATGCGCAGTGACAGCGCGCCATTGCGAATTTCTTCGACCAGACCACTCATTTGCTGGGTGGTACTGATCAGGTCGGTATCGTTCAGGTTCAGCGCCTGCAGGCTGGCGCTGGAGCCGCAAATCACCAGTTCACCCACCAGATTGATCAGTTCGTCGAGCTTGTCGGCCGGCACTCTGACAAAGCGGGCATCATCGCTGCGCGCATCACGTGACTTCGACTGCCGGCACAGCGCGGCATCGACGACTTCGGGTGCCACCTGCTGTTGCGCGATCAGGATTTCGCCAAGCGGCGCGGTTAGTCCGTACTCCTGCCGCAGCAGTGCCTCGTCGAGCGCCTGACGGGTGACGGCACCGCAATCGACGAGGATATCGCCCAACCGGCGCTCCTCCGGCAAAGCCTGAATCAGCGCGACAAAATCGGGCATGCTGCAGCCCGGCGCAATGATCCGAACCACGCAGTCGTCATGCACGAACTCAAAAGCCCCATCGATGTCGGCCCGTGATGCGCCGGAGCGCAGCGATAGTTCGAAGCCGAGATGGCAAGACTCCGGATCGAACAACGCCCACTCGGGCACGCCATTGTCGATCGTTGCGAGCGCAACGATGGACCCCAAGGTCTTCAGATACTGGATCACGGCCAGCGGATCGAAGCCGTTGCGAAAGGCGTCCTTGCCAAATCGCAGCGAAATATGCCAGTGGTGTTCAGTGAGATCCGCCTCCGTCACGAGCGCAGTGGATTCCGCCAGCGCGGCGGCACCGGGCATAAGTCCAAGATAAGCGGCGAGCTGACCGGCCAGTCCGGCAGCATCCCGATCGAGTTGTGCCAGCGCTTCGGGCGGGTGGATCGGTTGCTCGGCCTCGGCCAGCAGTGCCGCCATCATGTCGCAACTTTTAAACAGCAATTCGCTCAGCTTGCCGTCGATGTTCAGTTCATTTCTTCGCACGCGTTCGAGCACGCTTTCGACCTGATGAGTGAAGAGGACCACACGGTCCAGGCTGAATATGCCCGCCGATCCCTTGATCGTGTGGGCTGCACGAAACAGGGCATTGATAATTTCAGTATTGCCCGGTTCCTGCTCCAGGGACAGTAATGCCTCTTCGATTTGCTGCACCATTTCGCGCGCCTCATCAAAAAACAGCGTCAATGCTTCGTCATACTTCCCCGCCGTGCTCATGCTGCAACCGTCGGTGCGTACTCCGCAAACCGGCTGCCAAGACCGTATTCGCCCAGCAAATCGGCCAGAAATGGCGCGACGTAGCACAACACCAGGTCGGTACCGAGTGCGGACACCGCCTGCGAAAATGCGAGCAATAATTGCAGGCCGGCACCGTCGCACTCGGTCACGCCAGCCAGATCCAGCATCAGTTGATCGCTGCCGTCATGGTCGGTCAGTGCACGCTGCAACAACGAACGGGTCTCTGCCACCTGATAAATCGTCAGTTCACCGGCAATCGTGATCATCACGGGGTTCATCGTCGCTCCTTGGGGTCAGGGAAGAATCAGTTTGGCAACCGCGTTGAGCATTTGCGGCGGGTTGAACGGTTTGAGAATCCAGGCCTTGGCACCGGCAGAACGCCCCTGTTCTTTCATGTTGTCCTGGCCCTCGGTCGTGAGCATGATCACCGGCGTAAATTTGTAGGAGGCGTTGGCTTTGACCTGCCGGACAAACTCCAGTCCGCCCATGCGTGGCATGTTGACGTCGCTGATGATCAGGTGCACCTTCTTGCCGTTGAGCTTAGCCAGCTTGTCGAGGGCATCGAGTCCGTCCCCGGCCTCGATCACCTCGTACCCGGCACCGGTCAGCGCAATCGCCACGACTTTGCGCAAGCTGACCGAATCATCAACAATCAATATGGTCTTTGCCATTGGTTACCGCTCCGGGTCGTTACTGTTTAAAAAAAAGTTACTTCGTCATCCGTACCGGCGGCCGGTCGCCCGATCGTCCGGCGCTTGGCCGGCACGTGGCCATGCCGCTCTTCTTCCATCGTGTAAGTGCTGTCGAGTACCGCCATCCAGGCTTGCGGCGTTGGCAAGGACGTCTGGTCATCCGCGAGCGCTTGACGCATGCGCAACATGTCATCGTCGAGTACCGACAGAATCTGTGAAATACGGTCCTGGTATTGCAGGCTCACCAGCAGGTTTTCGACATCGGACCGAATGATCGTGCCCTGATAGCGCATGCTTTCAGCCGACTCGCCGAGCTTGCGGACGTGGTCGAGCACGTCCTTGATCTTGTTGCCGGCCACGGTGATGACTTGCGCATCGCTGTCGGCTGCGGCGGCAGCGCCTTGCAGGGTCTTGTCGGTGATGACGCCAATCTTGCGCACCCGGTCGCCGATACTTTTGCCGGTTTCTGCCGACATCAGCGACAGTTTGCGTACCTCGGTCGCCACCACCGCAAACCCGCGTCCGGCCGCACCGGCACGCGCTGCCTCAATGGCTGCATTAATGGCGAGCAAGTTGGTTTGGGCCGCAATCAGGCTGACTTGCTCGGCCATGTCACGCAACTGGTGGGTCTCGCTGGCCAGCGCCCGCACGCTGTTCAACAGCGTGTCCTTGCTCGCGATGATCTGCTCGAGCGTGACCACCACCGGCGCAAGTTCCTGCTCGCACACTGCCAGTAAATTGATCGTCGACGGACCACTTGCCCCCGCGTGCCGCTGGTCGCCAAAGCCAGCCTTGTCGAACTGAGTGACGATGGACGAAAAGCTATTCACCAGTTGCACCACGGCGTCTTCGGTTTGCGATTTGACTGATACCACATGGCGTTGCCAGACCGGGACGACGCAGCCGGCCAGATCGTACAAGCCGGTAGCCGATTCCTGCTCAGCATCGTATTGTTCGACGTCATTCCGGCCACTACTTGCCAGACCGTACGCGAACCAGCAACACCCGCCTGAAGTAAGCAACACACCGATGGCAGCGACAATCTGCCACGTCCCGCCTTGCTGCAACAAGGGCAAACCGGAAAAACAAACCGCAAGAAAAGATAACCCGTAGCAAGCCAGCAGCCGGTGACTGCTGGCGAGAGGGTCTTGTCGACCTGACGTGGACGACAAGTGAGAAGACAACATATCAGAATCGGCGTGGCGCATTTTTTATAATGGTGATAAAGAGGCTTCAGTGCCTGATAACGAAGAAACCAAATAAAATTGGATTGGACGTTACACCATTTCATGCGTAGAACTGCTATTAATTTTTAATAATTAATTGAACCACCAAAAAATAATAAGAATGTTTCTCTTGGAAAACTTTAGTCACAAATAATTAAAAAATATTCTCGACCAATAATCTTTTTTTATTAAAATATCATCATTCTTTTATTGCATATAATTCTATTGGGAAATTATTTTTATGGTGTTGGAATGAAGATTTCTTCAGAAAAAAAATCTGCATAAAGCTTATTTTTAAGGTTAGAAAAAAATCGCTTTTTTGTTATTGAGTTACCCAATCACTTTTTACATTTATTTTGTATAAAGTATTTCTGACATAGACATAAAGTCCATGAAGATGAGATATTAACTCTAGGTTTTTTAATAATTTAAAAAATGAGCTGATCTTCCGGATTGACGTTTAGAGCAGGGACGATGGCGTGCAGCGCCGGGACGGACGAAAATGCCAGGACGCTTAAGAAATCCAGAATCTTGAAATTTTCGTGGATTAAGGCGCAGAACTTCCATTGAGCAATATCAGTTGCTCGAGCAACATCTCCATCAACTGATCAAGTTCAGCTACCCTTGCAAGCTCCTCAGTGTTCTGGCTCGGGCTATGAAGCTCCAGGAGTTCTGCCGCAATGTCATGTATCTTCAAATGCAATGGTGCGATGGCTTTGATAACCGGTTGCATTTCATGGCGCGCAGTGGGCACGGCATCCAGCCAGGCACCAAAACGGCAGGCATGGTGATCGAGCGGCATAGGCGCTACTCGCTCGCCCCTGAGAAAACTTTCAATCGTAGCGACCCAGGCGCGATGCTCGGTGCTGGCAAAAAGTAGAGGCAAATCAGCGTGAATAACGGGGAGCAGATTATTCCACGCAGGTTCATTGCGCCAGTTGAGCACCCAGCCGGGCAGCGCTGCTGCCGGTATGGGGCGTGCGATTCCATAACCTTGCGCCAGCTCGCAACCGAGTTGCAGCAGCATTGCACCATGCGCCACTGTCTCCACGCCTTCGGCGATCACCTCACGACGAAAAGCCTGAGCCAAGCTCAGCACGCCCGTCAATATGGACAAGTCGTCCGGATCATCGAGCATATCGCGTACGAAGCTCTGGTCAATTTTGAGCCATTTGACCGGCAAGCGTTTCAGGTAAGTTAGCGATGAATAGCCCGTGCCGAAATCGTCCAGAGCAAACAAAACGCCCAATGTCCTGCATTCATCAATCACATGAGATACCCGGATCAGATCTTGTAGCGCGCTATTTTCAAGTATCTCCATTTCAAGAAAACCGGGGATAACTGTCGGGTGCGCTGCAAGCAGGCTACGCACCCGATCGACAAAACCTGCCTGTTGCAATTGACGGGCGCTGATGTTGATACTCACAGATAAGAACAGGCCATGCGCAGCCCATATTTCTATCTGCATCAGTGCGTTATCAATCACCCAGTCTCCCAGTTCCACAATCAGCGGATGGTCTTCTATCAGGGGCAAGAATTCTGCGGGCAGCAACAGTCCTTTTTCAGGATGTTGCCAGCGGATCAGCGCTTCTGCACCGATGACTACTCCCGTGCGCATATTCACTTTTGGTTGGTAATAGAGGACAAATTCGCGGTGAATGATCGCTCGCTGAATGCGTTCCAAACTAACGTGGTAACTCCGAAGGGACGTATCCAATGTAGGGTCAAAGACACAGAAGCGGTTTTTACCCGTAATTTTTGCCTGATACATCGCCTGGTCAGCCTGACGGACGAGTTGATCCGCTTGAATATCTGCCTCTTGCGGATAAATCGTCACACCCAGACTGGCCGTGACTTGGAGTACAAGATTGTCGATTTGCACGGCTTGCGCAGTTGCTGCAAGCAGGCGCTTAAGCGTCGGTTCGCAACCGGCGATGTTATCGATATCAAGCAACAGGGCAACGAACTCGTCACCGCCTATTCTTGAGAGCGTGTCCCCTTCGCGCAAGGTGGCTTTCATGCGGGAGGACAAAGTGATCAGCAATCTATCGCCTACCGCGTGGCCATGCTTGTCATTGATCGCCTTGAAGCCATCAAGATCGAGAAACACGACCGCCAGCGGTCGCTCGCGCCGCAGTGACTGGACCATGCCTTGTTGCATCCGGTCAGAGAGCAGCACACGGTTGGGCAAATTGGTCAGCGAGTCATAGTAAGCGGTATGTTCAAGGTATTTCTCATGCTCTTTCATCGCCGTGATATCGGAAAACATGCCGATATATTGCAAGACGGTGCCGTTGTTGTCGCACAGGGCGCTTATTTTTAGCATTTCGACATACATCTCGCCGTTTTTGCGGCGGTTCCAAATCTCTCCAGACCAGTGTCCTTTCTCTTTCAGATCTCCCCACAGTACAGTGAAAAATTGCTTGTCTTGGCGGCTGGTGCCGAGGATTTTTGGGTTCCTTCCCAGAACCTCCTCTCGCGTATAGCTGGTAATACGGGTGAAGGCAGCATTGACATCGACGATATTTCCGCACGCATCGGTGATCAGGATACCCTCGCTGGCATTGGTAAATACGCTCGCAGAGCGTGTGAGTTCCTGCTCTCTTTTTTTGAATTCATTGATCTCCGACAAGTCGGTCACCAATAAAAAAATAACATGGTCTACACCTTGAATGGCCGGGAAGCTGGCGGAAACTTGCGTCGGCAATTCGAGATTATCGCTGGCAACAAGGTGAAGTTCCCGGCGGCTGTTGTTACCCGCGCCCATGGCCAGCAGGGATCGAAGAATTTGTTGACTGCCTGACGCTATCCAGAGGTAGAGGGAGGTACCGATCACTTTCTCGAGTGGCACTTTCAGCATGTCGGCAAAGCGCTTGTTAGCGTAAATAATCATGCCGTCGGGGTTGACTGTCAGCGCACCTTCGCTCATGTTTTCGACCAATATCCGATAGGCTTGGTCCGCCCCTTGGAGCGTAAATATCTGTTCGCCTGCGTCGCCCATAATCACCAGGGAGTCCACTTGACCGCTGCGAATAGCGTGCAATATTTCTTCGCTGTCTTCCAATTTCACCCGAAGCGCTTCGTTTTCAGCGATCAGTGCGCTGACGGATTTGCCTGTCATTTTCGCTTCGGAAGCAGATCAAGCCCCACCAGCACCCGTTCTTCGTTCGACATATCACCGATGATGCGACGCAGCGGGAGGGGTAATTTTTTGATCAAAGTGGGCGAAGCGATGATCTGCTCGCCTTGTGTCAGTTGCGGCTGTTGATAAAGGTCGATGACTTCCAACTCGTAGCGACCTCGCAAATGTTCTTCGCAGATACTTTTGATATTGTTGATCGCGCGCACTGATTGCGGCGAGGTGCCGACAACATATAAGCGCAGAATATAGTTTTCATTCTTTGAATCTTTTTGCGCGCCCTCAAACGCTGCAGTTGAATCAATAAGATTTTTGTTCGACATGATCTTTTCCTATTGCTTGAACTTCAGGTCGAGGCCAATCAAAACGCGCTCGCTATTGGATAGGTCGCCGATAATTTTACGCACCGGTTCAGGCAGTTTCCTTACCAGTGTCGGGATGGCAAGGATCTGATCGCCGCTTGCCAGCGTCGGATTTTCCAGTAAATCGATGACTTCGATCTGGTATTTTCCCGCCAGATGTTCTTCGCAGATTTTCTTCAGATTGACAAATGCCTGCATGCATTTTGGCGTTTGTCCTGCGACATACAGCCGTAACAGATAGCACTCTGCGGGTTGGGTTAATTTATCTTCCATGGAGGCGTTTCCGTTTCATGCGAAATTGCTGTTTTTTTCTATTCGTATCTCATTAATCCGCTCCTCGACTCAGCCCCATTTCTTCGCGCTCCTGTAATAACTGTGTCGCTTGCGCCTGTTCTTGGGTAATGATTTTCATCCACCCGGCTTCCCGCACATCGAACTCGGCACGCAGCGCTGCAATTTGCGCTTCCAGCGCCCGGCGCGACGCTGTCAGCTCGATTTGCTTGCGCTCGATCTCCTGCTTGCGCGTCAATTTCAAGGCCAGTTCCTGCGCTTCTTGCGCTCTGCGAGCGGTGCCTGTCAGCACGCCGCCTGCGCCGACATAGACCTCACATAATTCCACGCCATGATCGGTCAGCAGACATTCGCGTACCTGGTTCGAGTGCGCCATGCCACGCGATTTGATAACAGACAAGCCTCGATTGCGTTCGCCACCGATTTCAATGTCACGCAGCAGCAGCCATGTGTCGATCATCGAAGAAACGGCCATGTCGACGCCCTCTTGGGCCCTGCCACTCGAAATCAACTGGGTAAACATGCTGGTGATCTGCTTCGTCTTCAGGAAATCCGCGAGCCGCGTCAGCATCGACTTCACTTCGGTTGTATTGCTCCCGATGATGAAGCCGTTCAGCGGATCGACGACCACGACCTGTGGAGCAAAGCTGACCGTTGCCTTGTGCATCATCGTTAGTTGCATTTCAAGACCGGCAAACGCGGGGCGGGTCGCCTGAAAACGCAACAGTCCCTTATTTACCCAACGCTCAAGGTCGATCCCTATCGAATGCATATTGCGCATGATCTGGCTGGGGGATTCCTCGAAAGAAAAATATAAGGCGCGCTCGCCACGGCGGCAGGCGGCGTCAACAAAATGGGCCGAAATACTACTCTTGCCAGTGCCAGCCGTGCCTGAGACAAGCACGCTGCTGCCCCGGAAAAAGCCTTTTCCGGCCAACATCGCGTCGAGGCGCGCAACGCCGGTCGGAATGCGATCGGTCGTCACGACATGTTGCAAGCCGAGCGAGGTGACGGGGAGAACAGAGATGCCGTCTTCATCGATCAGGAAGGGATACTCGTTGGTACCGTGCGTTGACCCGCGATACTTGACCACGCGCAAGCGACGTGAGGATGCTTGATCACTCACCCGATGGTCGAGAAGGATCACGCAGTCCGAGACATACTCTTCCAAGCCCTGGCGCGTCAATGTCTCGTCGCCACGTTCGCCCGTGATAACTGCTGTGACGCCTTTTTCTTTGAGCCAGCGGAACAGGCGGCGCAACTCCGCTCTCAATATGAGCGGGTTAGGCAGGCCTGCGAAAAGAGATTCAATGGTGTCAAGCACCACGCGCTTCGCGCCGACGGCATCAATCGATTGCCCGAGACGGATGAACAAGCCTTCCAGATTGTATTCGCCGGTCTCCTCGATTTCGCTGCGCTCGACATAAATAAAATCCAGCACCAGTTTTTTGTCAGCAATCAGACTATCGAGCTCAAAACCCAGCGAAGCGACGTTCAAGGTCAGGTCTTTGGTCGTTTCCTCAAAAGCCATGAACACCCCGGGCTCATCGAACTCAATTGCGCCGCGTACAAGAAACTCCATCGCCAGCAAGGTCTTGCCGCAACCGGCGCTACCGCACACCAGAGTTGGACGGCCTTTTGGCAAGCCTCCGCCGGTGATTTCATCAAGTCCCTGAATACCGGTCGGCGCTTTGAGCAATTGAGGCCGGGATAGGGGGACTGGCTTGGGTTTATTTGCTGGCCTGGGTTGAGTCATGGTGTCTCTCTGTTTGCCCGTCTGATCCTGCAATGGGTTAGTGCCGCGGTGACTGAATTCAATATTCCGGCTTCATCGTATTTATCTGTTTGAAAATGCGTCAGCCATCAAACTGGCCAGCATCGATTTCTTTCTGTAGCCACTGGAATAAACGAGCGAGGAATTTGCATTTTCTCGCCCGATCCGAGGTAAAAATTTTGTATCAAATTCCATTCCCGTACACTTTTCAAAAGAGAATAACCTTCCTATCTTTGAAACAATGAGTTAAGAACGATCTGATTACTCCAGTACTATTAGGATAACGATAAAATCACTAATAATTACAAAAACTTAACGAGTTAAATATGTGTATGAAGATAATTTCGTATCGTAAATAATGCAATCAAAGATTAAAGTTTATTATTATTAATATAAAAAAATTTGGCAATGCCAACACCTAAAAAAATCTCACCAATTATTCGACTGTGCGGGTGCTATGGTCAAGTAATTTCGGACGTAATAAGAGGCTCGCACGCTGCCATTTTGAGCCAATCTACCGAAGTTAAGAGTTGATTTGATTAATAACAAACTACGTCCACTTGCGACTTGACACCGAACATAAATAATCTACTGACAGTGCGTTTTTTATTGCGTACATTCAACTATGATTTTTTTCCACGGTTATTTCTGACTTTGCCGATTATTTGCGCGCTGGACTAGACGACCTGATCGTTACGCTGCGCCTCCCTGAACAGCTCGGTGCATGCGACTACGAGTACTGCCGTCAGGCAGTATGCGGTGCGACTTGTGCGTACCGCCACCAGTAACGACCATGTGGGTTTATTGATGACCTAATCTGTGATTAGGAGTGGGTGGTTTGACTTGTCATCACCCAGATGATTCGATTAAATTTCACCCAACAAGAAGGAAAAAATAATTAACCATTCAGAAATAATATTCTTCACGGTGACTTGTTTATTATTATTTCTGGATTCTTCTGGTAAGTTAATTTTTTCTCGGTTCAGTTTTCCGGCATATCCGGCATGCTGCATCGCGCTGTCTGCTTGCAGGCCGGATCACACCGGACTTCGCTCGACTGGCAACTCGCAGGCATACACCCCTCCGGATGATTGGCCAGTGTGCAGGTACTCACAACGGGGTGCGGAACGGTCAGGCGTTCAATCGCATCCGATTGCATCGGCAACGTGACCGTAGTCACCAGCGGGATCAACCCTCTGCCGAGCAAATCGGTATAAGTCGGATCGCGATGATTGTCCTGCATGGCGAGGTAACGGAGATAAAGCCATCCCATCCATGGGACGGTTGGCTGATATCCCTGAATGACGCGTAGCCTGATGAGGTTGGCTTCACGGAAACTTTGGCTGGACAAGCTGCGACTATCCGAGGCGTGCAATCCCCGGCCAGTGTGCGGAATCACCCGACTGCCGCCGCCGATGGTGTATTGCAAGAGCGGACTATTCCAATTCGAGAAGCTCTCCGGTGTGGGATTTTCCAGAACAATACGGGCATAACTGCGATGCGGATTGTCACCGCCATCGTTGCGACCGGTCACGACATCCTTTGCCCTGATCCTCGCAGCGATCAACTCGTCAATGCTTTGGCCACCGCCGACCAGTGGCACCAGTGCGTGGATATAGGTTTGCTGGATCGTCTCAATATTCGCGTGCGCCGATGCCCCGGCTCGGGCCGCCATGAATACCGCATGATTGAAGTGATGCCGCACAACATACAGCATGCCAAATTGCACAATCACCATGCCGAACAGGATAACGAGGACGCTGGCAAACGTGACACCGAGCAGGCCGACACCGCGCTGGCGATACGGCGACGGCGTGCTGCGTCGATGTCGCAGTGTCCGGATGGTATTTACAAGAAACAAAATCGCAGTCATGACATCAACTCATGGAAAACTCATCGTGCGAGTGATCACGATCCGGCATGCAGGAACTGCATCACGATCGGAAAAAAAAGCACGACAAACGTACATGGGAAAATGAAGGCGATCAGCGGCAACAGCAGTTTTACCGGCGCTTCGAGCGCTTTTTTTTCGGCGCGCTGAAAACGTTCCGTTCGACGCTGGTCAGCCTGTGCGCGCAGCACCGGACCCAGGTTCATCCCCATGCTTTCCGCCTGGATGACGGACGTGACGAAGCTGGTGATGCCGGGTTCGCGCAAGCGCTCGGCCATCGCACGCAACGCCTCGGCACGGGCCTTGCCGGCACGCACATCGCGCAACACGCGCTGACACTCTTCGCGAAACGCACCCGGCGGTCCCTTGTCGACCGCCTGGCTCAATGCCCCCTGCAAGTTCAGTCCGGCCTCGACGCACAAGGTGACGATGTCGAGGAAAAACGGCAGGCTCTTGAGGATTTCGCGCTGGCGCAATGCGATGCGGTCATGTAACCAGAAGCGCGGCAGGGCCCAGCCCAAAACCATGCCGGACAACGCCGCTTCGCCATAGGCGACCATGCCCAACGGTTGCGCGCCGACCCGCAGACTTGCCAGCGTGAAGAGCAACCAGCAGCACAGCGCAGCGGCAACGCTCATGGTCAACAGGCAGGCGGCAAGAAACTGGCTCGGCGTGAGCATGTAATCGAGTCCGGCGCGACGTATCCGCAACCACGACTTGTCATCGGATGAGGTGATGCCGAGCTGGACAAGGTGATGACTGACCCACTGGATCGGCCACCACACCAGCCGGAAACCCAGCGGCGGCGCATCCTTGTAGGCACGGTTTTCGGGCGGCACCTCGACCACAGACCGGCCCACCAGCCAGCCGATCAGTGCGACCGACAACCCGACGGCGAGCGCCAGCAAAAAGGTCACCGTAGAATGGGACAAGGCGGAAATCATCAGACGTCGATCGCCACGATCTTGCGGATCAGGACGATGCCCATGATTTCAAGGAAGGCAATCACGGCCAGCGTGGCCCAGCCGATCTGGCTGTGCCACAGGTAGCTCATCGACTCCGGCTCCATTTTATTGAGGATGGCCATCAATGCCAGCGGCAGCATGCCGACGACCCAGGCCTGCAGCTTGCCCTGCGCAGTCAGCGCATCGATCTTGCCCTCCATTTGCAATCGGCTGCGTACCGTCTGCGAGGTGCGCTCCAGCGCTTCGGCCAGACCACCACCAGTCTCTGCGGCAATCCGCATGGCGGATACGACGAGTGTGGTCGTCGTCGTCGGGATACGTCGACTGAGATTGGTCAGACTGTGTTCCAGCGTGACGCCGAGGCGCTGTTCGCGCAGCATCAGCGAAAATTCCTGCGCCAGCGGAGGCTGTGATTCGGCCACCAGTTGCTGGGTCGCGGCATTGAGACCGATGCCGGCGCGCAAACCGCCGGAGAGCATCAGCAGAGCATCGGGCAGCTGCGCATCAAACTGCTGTAGCCGGCGTGACCGCAACCAGCGGTAGAGCGCACGCGGCAGCAAGCCCAGTCCGAAAAATACCGGCAAAGCCAGCAAAGCGCTGCCGGTCAGCAGCCACGCAATGACACCACCCAGCAACATCACGCTGAGGTTGGCAACAAACAGTTTGGCCGGGTCAATGAACAGAAAAAATTCCCGGGCCTGAAAGCGGGTGCGATCGGTAAAGCCGGCACGATAGCGCTGCATCGCTGCGCCGCCTTCCTTCAGAAGGACCCAGCTCAGCAAAGCCGCCGCCAGACAGACCACCCCGCTGATGGCCACGACCAGCAGATTCTGACTGCCCGCCGCGCTCATGCCATATCCCGTGGTGCCGACGCCAGTGTCACGTCGGGCTTGAAAATCGACAGGTCCGGCGTGATGCCGGCGGCGCGCAACTCATCGTAAAAAGTCGGCACCAGATCGCAACCGGTAAAGTAACCGCGCACCTTGCCGGCCTTGCTGTCGACACCCTGACTGGCAAACCGGAACAATTCCTGCAACAGGATCTTGCCGCTTTCCATCCCGGTAATTTCAGTGATGCTGGTGACCATGCGGGTGCCGCAGGCAAAACGGGTCTGCTGCACGATGATGTCGACGGCCGAGCTGATTTGTTCGCGGATGGCCTGCAACGGCAAATCCATCCCCGCCATCAGCACCATGGTTTCGAGCCGGGCCAGTCCGTCGCGCGGCGTGTTGGCATGCAGCGTGGTCAGTGATCCTTCATGGCCGGTGTTCATTGCCTGCAGCATGTCGAGCGCTTCCGCACCGCGGCACTCGCCGACGACGATGCGATCCGGTCGCATCCGCAAGGTATTACGCACCAGGTCGCGGATCGTGACGGCACCCTTGCCTTCGACGTTGGCGGGCCGCGCCTCAAGGCTGATCAGGTGCGCGTGGTGCAACTTGAGTTCGGCCGCATCCTCGACCGTGATCACGCGCTCGTGGTCGGGGATGAAGTTCGAGAGGATGTTGAGTAGCGTGGTCTTGCCAGAACCGGTGCCACCGGAAACCACAATATTCTTGCGTCCGACAACACAGATGCGCAGGAACTCCGCCATCGCGGCACTGATCGATCCGGCCCGGGCCAGGTCGTCGGCCGTCAGCTTGCGACGGGCAAATTTGCGTATCGTCAGCGTGGCACCCTTGAGTGCCAGCGGCGCGATGATGGCATTGACGCGCGAGCCGTCCTTGAGCCGCGCATCGACCATCGGCGAGGACTCGTCGATACGCCGGCCGAGTGGCGCGACAATCCGTTCGATCACGCCCAGCACTGCCCGTTCGCCCGTGAAGACCAGCGGATGCCGATGCAAGCGGCCGGCCCGCTCGACGTAAATTTCATCGTAGCGGTTGACCATGATTTCGCTGACCTGATCATCAGCGAGCAAGTCCTCCAGCGGACCCAGGCCGATTGCTTCGTTGAGCACTTGCTGACGCAACAGGTCGCGATCGAGCTCGCTCGGAATATCGGCGTCGCGGGACACCATGATTTGCCGGATCAATGCATCAGTATCGTGTCGCAATTGCTGGTCGGACATCGCCGAGACATCATGGCGACGCAGATCCATCGTCTGCAACAATTCGGCATGCAGGCGACGTCGCCACTCGAACTCCAGTTCGCGCTGCGCCGGATTGGCGGTCGCATGCAACACCAGCGCACCGGCCGGCATCAGGGTGGTGCCGGTCTCGGTTGGAGAATTCTGCTCGGACGTCGCCGCGCCATTGTGTGCGGAACTGGCGGACCTGGCGGACCTGGTTGCCGCTACCGGTTCGCTGTCGGATACCAATGGCGCAACCTGCAACCGGTACGGACCGATCCCAATCAGGTCGTGCCTGTGCAGCGGACCGGCATGGACATCAATGCGTTCGCCGTTGACACTGACGCCACCGTAAGCCCCGAGACACTGGATCATGATGCCGGACGGCGTGGTCATCAAGCGTGCATGATCCTGGGCGATACGCCAGTTCGCCAGACGGATTTCATTCTGGCGCGATT
Source organism: Actimicrobium sp. CCI2.3 (assembly GCF_035019065.1). Classification (NCBI taxonomy): domain Bacteria; kingdom Pseudomonadati; phylum Pseudomonadota; class Betaproteobacteria; order Burkholderiales; family Oxalobacteraceae; genus Actimicrobium; species Actimicrobium sp. CCI2.3. The sequence goes on from NZ_JASJWR010000023.1 coordinate 18,170, forward strand.
TACCGATGCCGCAATCGGCAGGCGCCTCGAGCGTGCTGATGGAGCCATCCGGGTCAATAATTTTGATGTGGAGCATGATGAATCCGGGCTTAGTGGGACGACATGCCGAAGGGTGTGCTGTCCGTCGATTGCGCCGGCAATCGAGGCGACACGCCTGGCTGGATCGGTATGCGCTGAGGAGCTGGTGGTGGCTGCGGTGGCGCGGGTTCGTTCACGGATACCGGGACAATGGGCAATCCTGGCTCTACGACTCTGCCCTGCGCTGGCAAGCGAATCGTCGCTGGCGTCTCCAGATAGGGCTGCTTGCCGAGGTTATTTTTTAGCTCGCCAGTGGTGCGCTCGATGCGTTCGACCAAGGCCGGACTGCGGCTATCGACCAGAGTCGGCGTGACGAAGACAACCAGTTCGGTTTCCTTGTTTTCAAAACGCTTGGACCGGAACAAGGCACCTAGCACCGGCATGTCGCCGAGCAAGGGCACCTTGTCGATGCTGGTGCTGTTATCGGACTGCAACATGCCGGCCAGCACAATGGTGTCGCCAGCGACGACATTGAATTCGGTCTTGGTCTTGCGCGTCTGCAGCCCCGGACCGGCAACGGTACTGATTGATGCATCAATCTTGCTGACTTCGGCATCGATGGTGGCGCGAATGACGCCGTTGCGGTCAACCTTGGGCAGGATGTCGAGCTTGATGCCGTAGGGTTTGAACTGCACGGTCACCCCATTGATCGTCGCCACCGAATACGGAAATTCACCACCGGCGAGGAAACTGGCTTTGGTCCCGCTGCGCGCCGACAACTGCGGTTGGGCCAGCAAGCTGGCCTTGCCTTGTTGCGCCAGCAAATTGAGTTGCGCGTTCAGACCGAGATTGAGCGCACTGAGGACGTTGAGTCCGCCCGGCACCATCAGTGGCATACCGCTGCCTTCCGGCGACGAGATCGGCGCTCTGTTCGCACTCTCGATGTTGATCTGGTAAGGACCGTCGGTACCGCGCCGTCCCGGCGACCAGATCGCGCCTATCGCTGCCCCGCCGACACTGCCCCACTTGAGACCGATGTCCCGCAATTCGCTGGTCGGAAATTCGACGACCTTCACATCCTGCATCACCATCGGCTCCCATCCGAGCTGGTTGGTGAAGTTGATGATTTGCGGATAGCGCTTTTCAAGCATGTCGATTTTTGCCAGCTCGACATCGGACAGGTTGTCGCCCTCGATGATGACCTTGTCACCGATGATCGATGTGCGGGTGCCGGGCATCGTCTTGAGGAAGGCGGTCACTTCACGGGCAATACGCGTGGTGTCGCCCGGCACGATGCTGACCTTGACGCGCTGGTAGCGACCATCGGCATTCCAGACGAATAGCGACGAGGTACCGACGCCGTTGGCGAAGACGATCACTTCCTTTTCATCGAGTGCGGCGGCCGACATGATCTGGCCGTTACCAACGGCAATCCGTGCCACTCCGGGAGTCGGGAAGACCCGCGACTCGCCGACGAACAGTTCGATTTCCGGGATCAGGCTCTGATCGTTTTGCGGCATAATCGGTGCATACGGTTTTGTCACCGCTGACGGGCGGCGCACGGTGGGCTTGAGCTGCACGGCGTAACCGTTGCGTGGCACCGCCGCTGATGCGACGTTCGTAGCTAGCGCCGATGACGTCGTCCCATCAGGCGGCGTGCTGTCGGAGGCCGCCGTCGCCGGTACAGGATTCGGTGCCGTCGAGGGAATCGCTGGCACCGATGCCACGGACTCCGCGACCGCGCGGCTCGATGGTGCAACGGCTGTAGTCGGCACGACAGGCGTGAGCGGAACCACCCCTTGCGCATGAACCTGAAGCAACGTCAGGCCCGCACACAGGCTGAACCCGCCAGCGACGATGCGCCAGCGAGAAAACGTCACGATGTCGTGACCGGCACAAGAAGGCGACGATGCGGGGGAAAAGCGAACAGGTAACGCGCGCAGCGCGTCCCGGCCCGTGTGGAGGGAACTGGTCATGGCAGGGGATTTTTATTTGATGTGAAGACCGTCGGAAAACTGGGCTCGCAGGATGGTCGGCATGGTCAGGGGTGCGCGGGTGGCGCAATGGTCCGCGTCGCTGATGCTGCTGGTGCCGGGACTACTGGTGCAGCTGACATCGATGATGACTGCTTCATTTTCTGCAGCGTATCGAGGCCAGCCTGCATCGGATCAGCCAGCGGATTGATTTCGGCAACGGATTGCCCGCCCAACTTCAGCGATTCAGGGGCCAGCTTTCCGCCACCGCCGTACAACACGGGAATCGTGCGGTCCGGACGGAATCGCTCGGGCTGCAAACCGAGCAGCGCGGCAAGGTCGCCACGGGTGCCCGCCATCGGCGCGTGATCGGCAGGATTGCGCAGCAAGGCAGTGAGCTTGCCCGCTTCGCGCGCGACGATGACGTTTTGTGCCTGCTCGGGTGTGGTGTCGAGCGTCACGGTACTGAATTGGCGACGCTCGCCGGTACGCGGATCGTCGACCGCGCGCTGGCCGGTGGCCATCACCTGGACTGCTTGCAAGAGCGGGAACGTGATCTTTTTACCGCCGTGGTCGACCGAGACGATCAGGTCGATGCTGTCGCCGGGTTCGAGCAACCCGGAAATCGAGTTGATTTCATCGACCGGCACCGTCATCGCCCGATGACCGGCATCGACACGCGCCGAAAACGTCGGCACTTTTTTGCCTTCCATCAGTCCCCACATGACCGATTCGCCAGACTTGAGACCATAGGCAATCGGCTGGCCGTCGATACGGGGAAACTGCTCCGGCAGCACCGAGGCAGAATGGGCAAATTCCCGGGGTACCTGACGGACGGCGACGTTATCGGCGCTGAGCACGGTGCCCTTGCTCAGATCGCCCTTGGCGACGACAACCGGCACCGTCGGCCCCTTGCCGCGCGCTTCGATGCTGGCAATCTGATCACTCAAAAAACTGCGTGCCAGCAATGCTGCGCCGACGCCGATGGTCAGGGCGACGCCGAGGACTAGCCAGGTTTTTTCGGGTCTGGCGTTGCCGAAGGAAGGGAATTTCATGGTTGGGCAGAGGGAGATTGGATAATCAATTTCGGAAAGACTGCTAACGATATAAATATATAAATGACTAGTTGCGAACTACATCGTTGTCGTAAGCAGACAGCCCTTTTTTCTTTCTCCCCTGCTCGTAGGACGCGTCAGCAGCTGTTTGTGCGTCCTTGATCGCATCAGTGGCAGACTTCCCAGATAGCTCCTGCGCAATGCCCGCAGTCTGACTCCGGATCGTCTGCCCGAAGAACTGGTAAACCGCAATCGCAGCAACGGCTACAAGCGCAACGATCACAATGTACTCAGTCATTCCCTGGCCAGTTGCACGGTGGATGACGGGGGTGTGGTGGTGTTTCATCGGGTGACTCCTGACTAGTTGGATTAACAAGGAAAGATGTCAATTTACCCAACTTCCCGGACCCGCCATCAGGTAATTTTTTTTGTAGTTGTGTAGTTGCTCATGGCGAAATCTGGCAAAAAATGGCGTGAAATGGACGTCTTCCACATCCGCCATTTGCCTCATTGGCGTGCCTGTTCCTCAGAGTCACTCATGACGCAATGCGCGCTCATGGCAACACGCGTCACCTCGCTGCCAGCTGCCCTTCAAACTAAATGGGCGTTTCCATGAGCCATTTTCATAAGTCAAAGAAACTGTTTTCACGGCGACAAATTAATGTTGTAAGCAAGCGATAGTTCGATCAACAACTGGTCATTAGGAGGGAGATAAATCGGCAGGAAAAAAGGAGATGGCAGAACCGCCGCGCCAGGACATGCCCGGCGCAGGTAACGCGGGTATCCGGCGTTGCACCGGCACCCTGTCAAGAACAATTATTTGGCGAACTTGGCGGCGAGCTGGCTCAGCTTTTCAGTGTGCAGGCGGGCTGCTTCGGCGGCCAGTTGCATCGCTTCGGCGGCCAGGCGCGCTTCTGCTTCCTTGGCACGCACGGCCTTGCGCTGGTCCGCTTCTTTCTTGAAGCGTTCCTTGAGCAAGGTGGTCGCGCGCAAACGGTGTTCGTCGGTCAGCGCTTCACCGGGCTTGCCGTCCAGATCGTGACGATGCGTGGCTTTTTCTGCTGACTTCAGATACCGCAATGAGTTGGTATGCTGACCGAGCGCAATGCGCAGGATCTTGCGCGGCAGTTCGGGCTGGAGAGCGATGATCTGCTTGTCGATGCCGATGGCCAGCGGCAAACAATCACGAAAGGCGGGGAAAGTTTGCTGGAGTTCTTTCAGCAGCGCGCGCGCAGCCTGGACGGGATTGGGGACAGGTGTTGGAGAAGTCATTCGGAAAAGTGTATGGAAACAGGATAGAAAAGGAGGTGAGGATAGCACGACGTCCGCGCAGCGGACGCCCGCAACAACACGATTGCTGTCAATGTGCGCCGCCGCCATCCGCAGGCGCTGGCGATTTGGACCGCTTTGTTATCCAGACCAGGCCGATCAGTGCCAGGAACAGGATCGCCGAGATCCAGAAAATATCCGTCGCTGCGAGGGTGCTGGCCTGAACGCTCAGACTGCGTTCGAGGACCGCATACGCACCCTGCTCTGACAATCCCTGCGCGGTCAGACCCTGCACCGCTTGGGCGAAAACCGGACTTTGTGCGCTGCTATGTTCGGCCAGTTGGGCATGGTGTAATGCAGTCCGGCTATCCCAGACCGTCGAGGTGATCGAGGTACCGATGCCGCCAAACATGATCCGCACGAAATTCGATAAGCCAGCGGCAGCCGGAATCTTGTCGGGCGACAGCCCGGACAGGATGATTGAGGTCAGCGGGATAAAGAACATCGCCATTGCTGCGCCCTGAATGAACGTCGGGATGATCAGCGTAATCGGATCAACGTCGACATTGAAGCGCGATCGCATGAAGAACACCAACGCAAAAATCAGGAAACCTGTCGTAGCAACCCATCGTGCATCCACCTTGGGCATGATCTTGCCAATGAAGGGTGACATCAGGATCGCCAGCACACCCACTGGTGCCATCACTTTACCGGCTTCGGTGGCCGTGTAGGACAACTGGGTTTGCAGCCATAGCGGCAGAATGACCAGGCTACCGAAAAACAGTCCGTAGGCCACCGAGATCGCAATCACGCCGCCAGTAAAATTGCGTCCTTTGAACAGCGACAAATCGACCACCGGATGGTCTTCGCCGAGCTCCCAGATGACAAAGTAAATGAACGCCACGACGGCGGTCGCACCAAGCAGCACGATCTCGCCGGAATTGAACCAGTCGAGCTCCTTGCCCTTGTCGAGCATCAGTTGCAGGCTGCCGACCCAGAGCACCAGCAGGAACAGACCCAGCTTGTCGATCGGCAGGCGGCGGATGGCGCTTTCGCGCTTGTGATAAATCGACCAGGTCGCCCAGGCGGCAAATAATCCGATCGGGATGTTGATATAAAAAATCCACGGCCACGTGTAGTTATCGGAAATCCATCCGCCCAGCAGTGGCCCCATGATCGGTGCGACCAGCGTGGTCATCCCCCAGAACGCCAGCGCCATGCCGCTTTTGGCGGGCGGATAGCTCGACAGCAGCAGTGCTTGCGACAGCGGAATCATCGGGCCAGCGACCGCGCCCTGCAATACGCGTGCCGCGATCAGCAGTTCGATGCTCGGTGCCAGCCCGCACAGGATGGAAGCGATCACGAACAACAGGATCGACGTGACAAACAATTTGACCTGACCCACGCGCATCGTCAGCCAGCCGGTGAGCGGAACCGAGATGGCATTGGCCACCGCGAACGAGGTGATGACCCAGGTGCCCTGTTGCGGCGAGACGCCGAGGTCGCCCGAGATGGCCGGAATGGACACGTTGGCGATCGACGAATCGAGCACATTCATGAATACCGCCAGCGACAAGGCGATGGTGCCGACCACAAGCTGACTGCCTTGCAGCGGCGGTAATGACGGTCGTGCAGGTGCGTTCATGGTCGCCATCAGGATGTCCGGTTACATAAGATCATGGCGCTGCTCAGCGAGAAGCAGGTAGGACTTTTTCGGGGGCGCGCTTGTCGGCAGCTTTGTCGGCAACTTTGTCAGCACTGTTTTCCGCGATGATGCGACTGATCAGCAGGTGCCCATCGCTGCCAGCCTTGTCGAAGGCGGCCGTCTGATAAACCGGCTCGGTGCGCGTGGCCGCTGCCGAGGTCAGCGACGTTCCGGCATGATCGGCAATATCGACCTCGACCTGCATCGAGAGGCCGAGTCGTAGCGGCCGCTCTGCCAGCTCAGCGGGATCAAGCGAAATACGAACCGGGATACGCTGGACGATCTTGATCCAGTTACCACTGGCATTTTGCGCCGGCAACAACGCAAAGGCCGAACCGGTGCCGGCCGACAGACCAACGACCTTGCCGTGGTAGTTGAATTTTGATCCGTACACATCCGAATGCAGTGTGACCGGTTGGCCGATGCGCATTCTGGCGATCTGGACTTCCTTGAAATTGGCATCGATCCACAGGCTGTCCAGCGGCACGATCGACAGCAGCGGCATGCCGGCGGCAACGCGCTGACCGACTTGCACCGAGCGTTTTGCAATGTAGCCGGTAATCGGTGCCGGCAACGACGTACGTGCCACGGCCAGATACGCGGACTGCACCTGCGCTGCCGCACGCAGTACGGTCGGATGTTGCGCGACCGAGGTGTGGTCGGTCAGAACACGGTTCGAGGCGAGCTGTTCGCGCGCGGCGACGGCGGCAGACTCGGCGCTTTGCAACGCGGTGCGGGCATGAGCGAGTTCTTCTTTCGAGACGGCACCAGAGGCGATCAGTTCCTGCCGCCGTGCCAGGTCAGTGCGGGCCCGTTCAAGCTCGCTGTTACGCGATGTGATGTTGGCATTGAGCGCGCCATTGTTGACGAAGAGCGTGCGGACTTCGCGCACCGCTTGCGCCAGCTGTGCCGTGGCCTGATCCAGCGCGACGTTGGCGTCAGACGGATCGAGCAGTACCAGCGCGCTGCCGGCTTCGACCCGCTGGGTGTCGTCGGCATTGATGGCGACGACGGTGCCGCCGATCTGCGGCGTGACCTGCACCACGTTGCCAGCCACATAGGCGTCATCCGTACTCTCGAAATGACTCGCAAAAATCAGCCACCAGATGCCATAAGCAATGAGCAGCAGGATCAGTACGCCGGTCGTGACCAGCAACAGAAAACGGCGCTTGCCGCGCGGCGGTGCGGCAACAACAGGAGCGGCAGGTGGATTGGTGACAGGTGTATTCATGATGCCGCTTTGACGGTAGGTGAAATTTCGGAAGACGGTGAAACGGGCACGGCCAACCCGCTGGCGGTGGCATCAAAGCCACCCCCGAGCGCTTTGATCAGACTGACGCGCAGATCGCTCAGGCGCACACTGGCATCGAGCTCGGTGCGGCGTTGTTGCAGCAAGGCGGCTTCGGAAGCCAATACCTGCAACTGGTTGGCGGTACCAACCCGCTGGCGCTGTTCGGACAGTTGCAGCACCGTGCTGGCGGCTTGCACTGCCAGGCGCTGGTGCTCTTGCTGTTGTGCCGCGCTGCGCAGCGACTGAACCTGGTCAGCCACGTCATGCAGGGCATCGGTCAGCGTCTGGTTGTAAGTGGCGACGGCGCTGTCGTAACCGGCCACCTTGCCCTTGAGACGCGCGCGCAGCGCACCGCCTTCAAAAATCGGCAGACGGATGGCCGGACCGATGCCGGCGATAGCGCTGCCGCTGTTGATGAGGTTAGGCAAGCCAAGGCTGGACAAGCCGGCAAAAGCAGCCAGATTGATGTTCGGATAAAAATCGATCCGGGCCGACTCGATCTCGCCCTGCAATGCTTCAACATGCCAGCGTGCGGCCACGATGTCGGCGCGACGACCGAGCAGGGCAAGCGGCAATGCATCCGGCAGCGGCAGTGCGGCCAGCGGTGCCACCTCCGGCAGGGCAATCGACAAACCACGATCCGGCCCCTGTCCCAGCAAGGCGGCTAGCTGGTTGCGGCTTAGCGCCAGCGCTTCCTGCCATTGGGCTTGCTCGGTCCGCAGGTTTTGCAACTGGAGTTGCGCCATCTGGTTATCGCTCTGGTTATCGAGACCGGCGGCGATACGACGTGCCGTCAAGTCATTGAGCTGGAGGCGCACGGCCTGTTGCCGCGCAATCAGCGCGAGTTGCTGCACCTGGCGATGCATCTGCATCCAGCTGTGCGCCACCGCACTGGCCAGCATCAGGCGCGCGCTGTATTGCTCGGCTTCGACAGCCTTTCCCTGCGCCAGCACGGCACGTAACTCGGCAGCATGGCGGCCCCAAAAATCGAGGTCATATGAAACGCTCAGCGCCAGCTGGTTGTCGGAGCGCATTGCCCCCGCCAGCGGCGGCGGAATGATGCCATTTTCGGTATAGCGCTGATACGTGCTGGTAAAACTGCCGCCGACCGTTGGCCCGGCGGCAGCACGCGTGGCGTCCGCCAGCGCTTGCGCAGCAGCAATCCGGGCGGCACTCATTTGCAAGGTTGGATTGGTCGCCAGCGCTTCATCGACGAGCAACTGCAAGGCGGGGCCGCCAAGACTGGTCGGCCAGTCGATCGCCGGCCATTGTCCGCCCTGCCCCGGCAACGTGATGCGACTGGCGAGATCCTCAGGAGAGCGGGTTTGTGCCGTACTGCGAATATCACCAGAACTGACACAGGCGGACAATCCTGCAGCAAGCAGGCCCACGCTGAGCAGCGTCCTGGCAAAGTCCAGCAAGGTAGAAGGAACACGGGGAACAATGGGCATCATGGCAATTTTATTGTTTGATCAGGCAAATTATTATTCAGCGATTTTATGGCCAGGAATGCTATCTGGACGACTCCGCAGCTTCGCCGTTGAGCAATACCCGACGTAACAGCGAACGCAAAAAACCCATCTCTTCACTACTCAGACCGGCAAAGTTGCGTTCGCGGGCCGCCAGATAAATGGCGGGCAGTTGTTGCGCCAGCGCGCTACCTTCACTAGTCAGTTGCAGCATCAATGTCCGGCGATCGGCACCGTTGGACAGACGAATGACCAGTGCTCGTTTCACCAGCCGATCAACCATCCGCGTCATGGCAGCTGCGTCGATATACAACTCGCGAGCCAGTTGCGACGCGGTGTCAAAGTGTCCGGACATCAACATGAGCAAGATACTGCCCTGCGCATGAGTGATGCCATGCGACGTCAGCGCGTCGTCGAGCGATTTGGCGAGTTGCGCTCGCGTGCGACCGAGCAGATAGCCAATGCTTTCTTCGACAATGTACGGTGCAGGAATGGATGCGGTAGACACGTTAATTAATGGCAATTAGTTGACTGAGCAAGAATATACGCGAGTTCTGCTGACTGCGTATCCAGGGTACAAAAACGGAAATCCTGTGCTTGAACTACAGGAATCAGGCCATCCAACAATAAAAATCCATGAACTGCATACCGGATATGCCATTTTCGCCAGGTTAATGACCTCACGCGAGGTACCGGAAACAGGAATGACGTCCTTTTGATTCAGTCACAGGCACACGACCTGAAACCGTTCGTCAAATTATCAAGATGACTTTGGTTAATATGATTACACTACTCCTTTGATTAACCCGGTCAGTCACTCAATGCCAACCACCGACGTATGTACGACCCGCCATGCAGCAAAAATCCTCGGTATCTCGGTGACCTCGGTACAGCAACTGGTTGAATCCGGTGCCTTGTCCGCATGGAAAACGACAGGTGGACACAGGCGCATACCGCTCGATGCGGTGAATGCGTACAAGCGCTCCCGCGCTACCGCGAACGGCGGCGCTGGCGATATCGATGGTCAGGCATCCGGCCACGTGACGAAAACCTCGATTCTGATTGTTCAGGACGAACAGCAAAAACGCACGTTTTATGAAGAGCAAATTGCATCCTGGAACCTCAACACCAGCACGGCATTTTGTAGCAATGGCTATCAGGCGCTCATCGAGATCGCCAAACACAAACCCGATATCTTGCTGGCCGACATGGCCATGGACACGATTGCCGGCAATGAACTGATCAATGCGATCCTGACCTACCCTGACCTGTCAGACATGCACATGGCTGTGCTCTCAAGCACGGAACGGGATTCGCAGACCTTGTCCGACGACTTGACGGATGGTGTGGTGTTTTTCAGCAATCCGGTGAATCTGGATGAGTTGCGTGGCTACCTGCGCGGATGCTGTGCAGGGCAAGAACGCGCGCGGCGCACTGCTGGTAAATAAGCACCGGAGACGGACGCACTTACCGTAGCGCGTTAGTCCTGTTCAAGCCAAGCCCGGTTTTCTTCCATCTCGCCCAGGCTGCAATGAGTCGGTCAGTGGCAGTCCTGGACAGGGTGCGCCCATGCCGGGCGCACCCAAAAAAAAGGACTTGAGCGCGAAGCCAAGTCCTCTATTTCAAATCTGATTCTGGTGGGCGGTGCGGGTTTCGAACCTGCGACCCCTGCCGTGTGAAGGCAGTGCTCTACCCCTGAGCTAACCGCCCTGTGCGGGTCGAATTATTACACGAATGGCCGGTAAAAAACACCCTTCGCCTGCAATCAATTTTCCACCATGCGCCAGATTGACGTGCCCCGCATTTCCTTGTCGAGCGCCGTCAATGCCAACTCGTGTTCGGCCAGTTCATCCGCACTAGCTGGCAGCACCAGAATGCTGGCCAACGGCACCAACTCCACCTGCGCGCCTTGCTGATCGGCTTGCGCGTCATCCTCCAAATCCATACTGAGGCTGTTCTGACCGCGCGTCATGGCCAGGTAGACCTCTGCCAGCAATTCGGCATCCAGTAACGCGCCGTGCAATGTACGGTGTGCATTCGATACGCCATACCGGTCGCAGAGTGAGTCGAGCGAATTGCGCTTTCCGGGATGCAGCTCCTTGGCCTGCACCAGCGTATCGATGACGCCGCTGACCTGGGCATTGAAGAGGGGGAGATCGAGCCGCTTGAATTCCGCATCGAGAAAACCGACGTCAAACGGTGCATTGTGAATGATGACCTCGGCACCGCTGATGTAGTCACGCAGTTCGGCAACAATAGCGGCGAACTTGGGTTTGTCACGCAGGAAGTCGGTCGTCAATCCGTGCACGGCCAGCGCACCTTCTTCGGAATCGCGCTCCGGATCGAGATAACAATGAAAATTCTTGCCCGTCAGCCGGCGATTCATCAGTTCGACGCAGCCGATTTCAATGATGCGGTCGCCGGAACGGGGATTGAGGCCGGTGGTCTCGGTATCTAAAACAATTTGTCGCATGAAGATAGTGTCCTGAATAATTAGCTGCAGAGTGCTGCCCGGTTAGCGGATCGAATCGACACCGCGATTGGCCAGTACGTCAGCGCGCTCGTTGCCGACATGTCCGGAATGGCCACGCACCCAGCGCCATTGAATCTGGTGCATTTGCTGCGCCTGGTCGAGCGCTTGCCACAAGTCGACATTTTTGACGGGTTCACGCGCGGCGGTTTTCCAGCCGCGTTTTTTCCAGCCATGAATCCATTCGCTGATCCCCTTTTGCACGTACTGGCTATCGGTATGCACGATCACGTCGCAGGGACGTCGCAGCGCCGTCAGTGCTTCGATGACCGCTTTTAATTCCATCCTGTTATTGGTGGTGTCGCGCTCGCCGCCAAACAATTCTTTTTCATTGCTGCCGGCAACCAGCCAGGCTCCCCAGCCACCGCGGCCAGGATTGCCCTTGCAGGCACCATCCGTATATATTTCAACTTTTTCCATGATCACTTTGATTGTGTGTTTTGTTGGTGGCAGGCACCGTGCGGGCCGATCGGGCGCTTGGTTGCCGCCACGCCGGACCGATCAGCCGCATGCCTTTGACCCGCTTGATCGCGTGCACGACATAGACGGCACCAAAATACGGCCACCAGCGCTGGCCGATTTTTTCCATGAAAGAAAAACGCTCCAGCCATTTTTCGGAACGACATGGTGGGGCATAACAGCCGAAATGGCCGTGCCCGACCTCCATGTTGAGCAGTTCGAGCCAGTCTTTCAGGCGAGGCATGCTGATAAATTCGCCGTCACGCGGCAAGAAAGCCGATCCACTCAGACGTCCGGCCAGTTGCCGCGCACCCCACATGCTGGCCGAATTGAAGCCGCAAATAATCAACTGACCTTCTGGCCGCAACACCCTTTCAACTTCGCGCAATACCTGATGGGGCTCGCGAGAAAATTCCAGGACGTGCGGCAGCACTACCAGGTCCAGGCTTTGTGACGCAAAGGGCAATTCGGCCAGGTCATGAGCAATCGCTACAGCAGGTCGGACACCGGATGCAGGATCACCGTGTGCATCGGCTAGCCACTTGTTGGGCATGCGGTTGGCAGCAAGCGCATTAATTTGTGGCATGCCGATCTGCATGGCATTGAAGCCAAAAATATCGGCGGTCAATGTGTCCAGGCAACGCTGCTCCCAGGCCAGCACATAAGCCCCTGGTGCGCTATCGAGCCAGGGGCCGAGCGCTATAATAGATTTTTCTGAAAGGCGATGATCCATGGCGACGTTACAAGTTTTGACGATTCCTGCGTTTGATGACAATTATCTGTGGCTCATTCATGACGGCGTGCATGCCGCCGTGGTTGACCCGGGCGATGCCCGACCAGTCCTGGCGGCACTGGCACTCCACCAGTTGACGCTGACCGCTATTCTACTGACTCACCACCATGCTGACCATGTTGGCGGCGTGCCCGAACTGTTAAAGCACGCCAGCGTGCCGGTTTATGGCCCCCGGAACGAATCCATTGCGACCGTGACTCACCCGCTGGCGCAGGGTGACACCGTCGTACTCCCCGAACTGCAATGGCAGCTCGATGTGCTCGATGTTCCCGGCCATACGAGCGGCCATATCGCCTACTACGCGGCAATCGAAGAATGGCTGTTTTGCGGCGACACGCTGTTTGCCGGTGGCTGCGGAAGACTGTTCGAAGGAACACCCGAACAAATGGACGCTTCCCTGCAGAAGCTCGCCGCCCTGCCCGGCCAGACCAGCGTCTTTTGTGCTCACGAATACACGATGGCCAATTTACGCTTTGCGCAAGCCGTTGAGCCCGGCAACATGGCATTGCAGCAGCGCATTGTGCGCGAGCAAGACAAACGCGATCGCCACGTGCCGACCGTGCCCTCAACCATTGCGCTGGAGCGCGAAACCAATCCGTTCCTCAGATGGCGTGGTGCCGAAATCAGTCACAGCCTGCAACAGGCTGGCAAGCTCGGCGACGATGCGGGCATTGCCGGCTTTGCCGCGCTGCGCGCCTGGAAAAACAGTTATCGCTGATCTGGCACAAGCCGTTGTCGCCCCTAATCTGTAACGATGGTTGACGACCCAAATAGCCATTACGTACACTGGCTACTTGAGTCGGCATTTCGGCTGCATCGAGTCCCAAAAAAAACAAGGAAAGACCCATGCAGCAAAAACACCTTTACACCCTTGCCCTCACCGTATTCCTGCTAGCGGCAGCGCCGTTTTCAAGCCACGCCAACGACCTCAGCATCTCTCCTACCATCAACACTTATGACCCGAGTGACCCTGCCACCCAGGTGCTGGCGATGGAAGAGCTTGATGTGTGGGGACGCATCCGTAACGGCTTCGGCATCCCCGACCTGGATAATCCGCTCGTAGCAAGCCAGACCAACTGGTACAGCGCTCGCCCCGAATACATCCAGCGCACCACGCTGCGGGCTTCACGCTATCTGTTCCATGTCTTGCAGGAACTCGAAAAGCGCGACATGCCAACCGAACTCGCCTTGCTGCCGTTCATTGAGTCGGCCTTCAACCCGGAGGCCTACTCGTCAGCCAAGGCATCCGGCATGTGGCAGTTCATTCCGTCAACCGGACTCGACTTCAATCTGAAGCAGAACATGTTCAAGGATGAACGGCGCGATGTGCTCGCCTCGACCGATGCTGCACTGACCTATTTGCAAAAGCTGCATGGCATGTTCGGCGACTGGCAACTGGCGCTGGCAGCCTACAACTGGGGCGAAGGATCGGTACAGCGTGCCATCAAGAAAAATGAAGCGGCCGGTTTGCCGACCGATTTCAATAGCCTGTCGGCACTGATGCCCGCCGAGACCCGCAATTACGTCCCCAAGCTTCAAGCGGTCAAGAACATCATTGCCACCCCGGAGGCGTTTGGCATCACCCTGCCAAAGGCAGAGAATCAACCTTATTTCGTCACCATCGGCAAAACGCGCGATATCGATCTGAAAGTCGCGGCACAGTTAGCAGAATTAACGCTCGACGAATTCAAGGCACTCAATCCGCAATTCAACCGGCCTGTCATCACCGGGAGCACCAGCACCAAAATACTGCTGCCCCAGCAAAACGCCGAGCGCTTCAAGACCAATCTGGCGCAATGGAATCGCCCACTGTCCTCCTGGATGGCCCACACGGTCACGAAGCGCGAACGCATCGAAGCCATTGCCACGCTGTTTGATACAGAGCCGCAATTGCTGCGCGATGTCAATCACATCCCGCCCAATATGCGTTTGAAGGCCGGTTCGACGATCCTGGTCCCGAAGACGGCAAAGGCCGCCGAAACCGACATCACTGCCGAAGTCGCTGATAACGCGGTCATGTCGGTGGAGCCCGACGTTCCGGATTTCCGCCGTGTCGCCGTGCGTGTCGGCAAACACGACAACCTCGCATCGATCGCACAGCGCTACAAGGTCACCGTGGCGCAAGTCAAAAGCTGGAACGACTTGCAGCGCGACAATCTCCGAAGCGGCCAAACGCTGCAGGTTCAAATTCCGTTTCAAGCCCGTGCCAGAACCGCGCGCAGCACGGCGCGTGCAACCGCATCCCGACAACATCCGAAGGTCGCCAGGTCTGATAAAAAAGTGCGGAGCGGACCGATGCTTGTCTCGGCGCGCTGAACGAGCAACCGGTCCGGTTGCGGGCTTGCCCCAAGCGCGGCAAGCCCCTACAATCTCGGACGATCTGCCTGCATAGGCTACGACCCATCTCATTATCCCGATCGACAACCGCACTGACGCTGGCCTTCTTCACAGGATGCTCGCGCATGCACTGTGATCCCACCAGGAGTTCTGCATGGCTTTTTTGCAAGGCAAAAAAATCCTCATCACCGGCCTGCTATCGAATCGTTCGATCGCTTATGGCATCGCCACCGCCTGCAAACGTGAAGGTGCCGAACTGGCATTCACCTATGTCGGAGAACGATTCAAGGAACGGACCATCGAGTTTGCACGCGAGTTCGACAGCGAGCTTATTTTTGATTGCGACGTCGGCAGCGATGAACAGATAGCGGCATTGTTCGCTGACCTCGCAAAATCATGGGATCAGCTCGACGGTCTGGTCCATGCGATCGGCTTCGCACCGCGCGAGGCCATCGCCGGCGATTTCCTGGAAGGGCTGTCACGGGAAGGCTTCAAGATCGCCCACGACATTTCGTCTTACAGCTTCCCGGCCATGGCCAAGGCGGCCTTACCAATGCTGCGTCCGAATGCGGCATTGCTGACGCTGACCTATCTCGGCGCGATGCGCTCCCTGCCAAACTACAACACGATGGGCTTGGCCAAAGCATCGCTTGAAGCCAGCGTGCGCTACATGGCGGAGTCGCTGGGTCCGAAGGGCGTGCGCGTGAACGGCATTTCAGCGGGACCGATCAAGACACTGGCCGCCAGTGGCATCAAGGATTTCAGCAAGATTCTCAACTTTGTCAAAACCCATTCGCCATTGCGGCGCAATGTCACGCAAGACGACGTCGGCAATGCCGCCGCGTTCCTGCTGTCGGACCTGGCAGCGGGCATCACCGGTGAAATTACTTATGTTGATGGCGGCTTTTCGCATGTCGTGGGTGGTATTGCCGAGTAAACCAGCATGCGGCAAAAATACGGGCAGCCTTACCGATCGAGGCTGTCCGTACTCCCTTGCGTCGAATTCCGAAATTCGCCGCGGTGCAATAAATCATTAGACACACGCCATCGTTCCCCTGTACACTTTGCCTCGTTCATTGCATTCAGCAATATTCACCGTAGCACCGCAAACCCTTCGCATTAACGATAAGCCCCCCGCCTCTTGGTGTTGATATTCAAACACCGTCCCGGCGCAAAGCTTTATGTGCCGAAATTTTCCTGAGTTTTCTAGCCGTTGTTATTTGGTTGCTACTTGGCTGTTTCGTTGGTTGGCGTTGCATTTTTATTGCGCTTTCGCATGCACTTTACCGAGTGCCGCGCAGCGCTGAGTTCACGAAAGATAAAAAATGACTTTTGAAGCCCTTGGCCTCCACACGTCCGTAATTAAAGCACTAACCGAATCCGGCTATATCAAGCCAACAAGCGTCCAGGAGCAAGCTATTCCTGCCGCCATCGAAGGCCGCGATCTGCTGGTTTCCTCGCAGACCGGTTCCGGCAAGACTGCAGCATTCATGCTGCCTGCATTGCACAAATTTGCTACCGCCGCCGATCTGCAACTGGCCGACAGTAGCAAAACCCCGAATCAAGAAAAACAATCCGCTCTGGCCCGTGGCGAGCGTCCGCGTTTCAAGGCTGCCCAGCCTAAAATGCTGGTCCTGACCCCAACTCGCGAACTCGCTTTGCAAGTAACGACCGCGACCGACAAGTACGGTTCACAGATGCGTCGCATCAAGGCCGTATCGATCCTGGGCGGCATGCCTTACCCTAAGCAGATGCAATTGCTGGCAAAAAATCCGGAAATCCTGGTTGCCACGCCAGGTCGTCTGATCGACCACATGGAGTCCGGCAAGATCGATTTCTCGCAACTCGAAATTCTGGTTCTCGATGAAGCAGACCGCATGCTGGACATGGGCTTCATTGACGATATCGAAAAAATCGTCGCTGCCACACCGGAATCACGCCAGACCATGCTGTTCTCGGCAACGCTTGACGGCGTCGTTGGCAACATGGCCAAGCGCATCACCAAGAACCCGATGATCATCCAGATCGCCGGTTCGGCAACCAAGCATGAAAACATCAGCCAGCGCGTGCACTTCGTCGACGATCTGTCGCACAAGAATCGCCTGCTTGATCACCTGCTGCGCGACGAAACGATGGACCAGGCTGTTGTGTTCACCGCAACCAAGCGTGACGCTGACACCATTGCAGACCGTTTGAACATCGCCGGTTTCGCTGCTGCTGCACTGCATGGCGACATGCATCAGGGTGCGCGTAACCGTACCCTCGATGGCATGCGTCGCGGTCAAGTTCGCGTACTGGTTGCCACCGACGTCGCTGCCCGCGGTATCGATGTGCCAGCAATCACGCACGTATTCAACTACGATCTGCCAAAATTCCCTGAAGACTACGTCCACCGTATCGGTCGTACAGGTCGCGCCGGTCGTAACGGTGTTGCTGTCTCACTGGTCAACCATGCCGAAGGCATCAATGTCAAACGCATTGAGCGCTTCACCAAGCAGCTGATTCCCGTGGAAGTCATCGAAGGCTTCGAGCCTAAGAAAACAGCGTCGGCTCCACGCGCCGGTCAAAAGCCAGGCGGCTGGAAACCAGGCGACAACCGTAGTGCGGCCAAGCCAGGGCAGCGCACGTTCAGCAAGCCATCGGCACCACGCAAAGATGGCAGCAGCTTCAGCAAGGGTCCACGCACCGGCGACGCCGGCGGCGCAGCCCGTCGTCCATACGGCGATCGTTAATCGATCACTGCAAGGATTCCCGGGGCAACCCGGGAGCACATAAAAAAACCCGCGACGCCTCGGCAGTCGCGGGTTTTTTATTACCTGTCAGATCGCGCAAGTACGAAACCCGACAAACATGTCGCTACGTTGCGGCAAATAGAAATTGCGGTAATGCACTGAGCGCAGCCGACCCGGTGTCGCGAACGAGGCACCCCGCACCGACTGATGCGAATCAAACCATGGTGCCGAATATTCCTGATAGCCATCGGCCGAAAATTCCGCATAAGGCGTGAACGGCGAGCAAGTCCATTCCCACAGGTCACCCCAGTGGAAACCGGGTTGACCGGAACTGGCAGCGCCTTCCCACTCCGCTTCGGTTGGCAGTCGGCGGCCTGCCCACACGCAATACGCTTGCGCCTCAAACAGGCTGACATGCCGTACCGGTTCGTTCATCGGCAGCATCAGCATGTCGCCAAAGCGACGGCAACGCCATTGCCGTCCATCGCGCACCCAATCCAGCGGTGCCGAACGCTCTTGCTGCATCAACCAGTCCCTGCCACCGGCGGTCCAGTACTGCGGCTTCTGATAGCCGCCATCAATAATGAATTCACTGAATTGCGCGTAACTGACTAGCGTCGCATCCATGCTGTATGCATCGAGCTGGCATCCATGCTGCCATTTTTCGTTATCAAACACGAAGCCGTGACCGGCACTGCTTCCCAGTTGAACCGTCCCTCCCGGAAAGCGGATTTCGCGCTGCACCGCGCCAGGTGTCTGCGGCAGGGCTAACGCATCCGACAGCGCGACGCCCAATGTGTTGAGCGTTGCCAGTAATGCTTCGCCATGCATGTCTTCATGCGCTAATGCCAGCCGGTATGGATAGAGCGCAGCGTCGTCGGAGTCGGCACGCGACAGTTTGTCGATACTCCGGTCAAGCACTTCATGGCAGTAGGTTTTGAGTGCTCCGGTACTCGGCAAGCCCAGTGTCCAGCGTGCCCGGTGCGGCACCGTGTTGGAGTCGAACCAGTCATCTCCCTTGGTCAGCAACGACGTTCGCAGCGCCGAATCAGGCGCACTGGTCTGCGCGCCCCGCAGCAAATACCATTCGGCGAACCAGGCCAGATGACCGAGTTCCCACAAAGGCGGATTAAGGATGGACAACCTGGGTACGTTCACTGGATCATCCAGCCCGACCGACTGAAAACAGTCGAACAGGGCCAGCGTATAATTTCTGGCCTGGTACAAGGCATCAGCAAGATCGCCGGGTGCCAACTGGCGAAAAGAAGCAACAGCAGCATTCATGGTTAATCATCAACTTCAAAAAAATCAGGTTCACAGGAAAGGTGTCTTGGCTAAACCACTCGTACTCATTATCAGTCCCGCGCTGGCAAAAGCCAATAATGGCAACTGGCAGACTGCCGCGCGCTGGTCACGCTTCCTGCGCGACCGCCATACCGTCATTTGTGCGGCAAGCGACTCCGGACTGAGCGCCACGTTGCAACCGGATGTCCTCATTGCGCTGCATGCGCGCCGTTCGGCAGAAGCCCTGCTGGAATTCGAGCACCGCTGCCCTTCCATTCTGGTGCTTACCGGCACCGATCTCTATCGTGACATCCGCACTGACCCGGTCGCACAGCATTCATTGGTCATTGCCACGCGTCTGGTGGTGCTGCAAGCTGCCGGCCTCGATGAACTTCCCGTGCCACTGCTTGAAAAAACCCGCGTCATCCACCAGTCGGCACGCACGCTGAAAGCCATCAAGCGTCATCGTGCTGCGCTCAAGGTCATCATGATAGGCCACCTGCGCGCCGAAAAAGATCCGGCCACGTTTTTGCGCGCCTGCATGGATCTGGAGCACGAGGACATCGACTTCCTGCATGTTGGCGGTGCACTCGATGCATCAATGGAAATGCTGGCCAGATCGACCGCCGAACGGCAGCCACGCTACCGCTGGATTGGCAACCAGCCCCATGCAGCCACCCGCCAGCGGCTTAAAAACAGCGATCTGATGGTCATCAGCTCGATCATGGAAGGCGGTGCCAATGTCATCATCGAAGCCATTACCAGCGGCGTGGCCGTCATTGCCAGCGATATCTCAGGCAATCGTGGCTTGCTCGGCGACGACTATGCGGGCTACTTTCCGGTTGGTGATGCTACCGCACTGTCAGCATTGATGCGGCGGTGCGCAAGCGACCCTCTTTTCCTCGCCCACTTGCAGGCACAATGCAACCTGCGCCGTCCTCTGTTTGCACCGGAGCGCGAATGCGCAGCGGTGCGGCAGTTGGTGGATAATTGCCTGCACATTTACGGTCAGGCACCACGCTGCCCTCCTACTCCTACTCCCGCCCTCGAAGGATTTCCATGAACACTCCCATCAATGCGCCTGTTAGTGCGACTATTAGTGCGCCCGTCAAACTCACCTCTTTTTCCCATGGTGGCGGTTGCGGCTGCAAGATCGCACCGGGAGTACTGGCACAAATCCTGAAAAATTCAACCGGTTTTCCGGTGCCAAAAGAACTCCTGGTCGGAATCGAGACCGCCGACGATGCCGCGGTCTATCAGCTCAATGACGAGCAAGCACTGATTGCCACGACCGACTTCTTCATGCCGATCGTCGATGATCCGTTTGACTTCGGCCGCATTGCCGCGACCAATGCCATTTCGGACGTCTATGCAATGGGCGGTACGCCGATCATGGCGCTGGCGCTGGTCGGCATGCCGATCAACAAATTGCCGGTCGAGGTCATCGGCCAGATCATCAAGGGTGGCGAGACAATCTGCGCGGAAGCTGGCATTCCGATTGCCGGCGGACACACGATCGACTCGGTCGAACCGATCTATGGCCTGGTCGTGCTGGGTCTGATTCACCCCTCCAAGGTCAAGCGCAATGCGGATGCGAAAGTGGGCGACCAGCTCATCCTTGGCAAACCGATCGGCGTCGGGATTCTGTCGGCTGCATTGAAAAAGGAAGTCCTCGACGCCGAAGGTTACAAGGCAATGATCGAGAACGCGACCAAGCTCAACAAGCCAGGTAAAGCCTTGTCCGAACTGCCGGGTGTCCACGCCCTGACCGATGTGACCGGTTTCGGCCTGCTCGGCCATACGCTGGAACTGGCACGGGGTGCCAAGCTGACGGCGCAACTCCGGATGAAACAGATACCGCTGTTGCCCAACGTACAGGCACTGGCCGAGGCGGGTTGCGTGACCGGGGCATCCGGACGCAACTGGGATGGTTACGGCATGGACGTGGTGCTCGATGCCTCGATCACGATGACGCAACAAATGCTGCTGACTGATCCGCAAACATCGGGCGGCTTGCTGGTGTCCTGTGACGCCGGCAGCGTCGATGCCGTTCTGGAGATTTTTCGCCAGGGTGGATTTGAACACGCCGCCGTCATCGGAGAAATGATCAGCGGTACGGGTTGCGTCAACGTCTCGCAGTAATTTTTCGCAGCTCCTGGCCAGTGCGCTCACCGCACTGGCCAGGTGCAGGGCGGTTACTCGTCCTTGGCACCGTCGATACCCAGTTCCTGTATCTTGCGCGTGATTGTATTGCGTCCAATTCCAAGACGAATCGCTGCATCGTTTTTACGACCGTGCGTGTGCTTGAGCGCAGTCTTGATCAATGCGGACTCGAACAGTCGGCCTAACGCATCCATCACTTCGGGCTGACCGGCAGCCAGCATTCTGGCCGCTTCTGCTTCCAGCAAATCCACCCAGGTTTCACTATCGACAGCCGCGACAACCGGCATACTGGCAGCGGTCGGCACGGTCGCGTGTCCGGACAATTCCGGTGGCGCGGGAGTCGTTGCCACACTCGATTGCGGAGTCGCAATCGCAGCAAAACTTCCACCGTCAATCAGGTCACGCGGTAAATCCTTGACCTCGACACTTTGTCCGGGTGCCATCACCGTAATCCAGTTGCAGAGGTTTTCGAGCTGACGCACATTCCCGGGCAAATCCAGTCCCGTCAGAAACTGCATCGCCCCATCGGTCATCCGCTTGGGATCCCCACCGAGCTGCTTGGCGCTCTGCGCGAGGAAATAACGGGTCAGGATAGGGATATCCTCACGCCGTTCACGCAGGCTTGGCAAGCGCAGACGGATGACATTGAGACGGTGATAAAGATCTTCGCGAAACAGTCCTTCACGCACACGCTGCTCAAGATTCTGATGCGTCGCGGCGATCACGCGCACGTTGGCTTTCATTGGCTGATGACCACCCACACGATAAAAATGGCCATCGGACAGCACACGCAACAAGCGCGTCTGCAAGTCGAACGGCATGTCACCGATCTCATCGAGAAACAAGGTGCCGTTTTCGGCTTGTTCAAAGCGGCCACGCCGGCTGGCCTGGGCACCGGTAAAGGCACCGCGTTCGTGACCAAACAATTCGGACTCGAGCAAGTCCTTGGGAATTGCCGCCGTATTCAAGGCAATAAAAGGTTGCGACGCACGTGGACTGTGCTTGTGCAAGGCCCGTGCAACCAGTTCCTTGCCGGTACCCGATTCTCCGGTAATGAGCACGGTCACATTCGATTGCGACAAGCGACCGATCGCGCGAAACACATCCTGCATCGCTGGTGCCTGACCGAGTATCTCCGGCGTTTCTGCGGGCGCTTGCTCAACGCTGGCTTCACGCAAGCTTTCATCAAGGGCACGCCGAATTAACTCGACGGCTTTTTCGAGATCAAATGGTTTGGCCAGATATTCAAAAGCGCCGCCCTGAAATGCGGCAACAGCAGAATCCAGATCCGAAAAGGCGGTGATGATAATCACCGGCAGACCAGGATGCTTGGTCTTGACTGTCTGCAGCAATTCGAGGCCAGAACCGCCAGGCATCCGGATGTCAGACACCAAGACTTGCGGCGTATCGTGCTGCAACGCATCGTTGGCATCGCGTGCGTTGGAAAAACTACGGGTCGCCAGATTTTCACGCGCCAGTGCTTTTTCAAGCACCCATCGTATTGATTCGTCGTCGTCTACAATCCAGATTGGTTTCATGATTTCTTTGGTGTCCACGTCAAGTAGCCGCACCCTCAGTGCTGGCTACGATCCGTACCCTGGGTCTCAAGGTAGCGGTATCAATATCCTGAAATCCGTGCATCCCGGCCGACTTTCGCATTCGATCACACCGGAATGCTGCTGAATGAAAGTCTGGGCCAGTGTCAACCCTAATCCGCTACCGCCCTCTCTGCCTGACACCAGCGGAAAGAAAATACGGTCGCGAATCTCGGTCGGGATGCCGGGGCCATTGTCGAGGATATGCAAGTCTAGTGCCAGCCGATAGCGCACCTTCGCCAGCGTCACTTGCCGCGCCACGCGCGTCTGCAATGTCAGCACTGCATCGCCCTGCCGAATCCGTTCGGACAGCGCATACGAGGCATTGTGGGCGATGTTCAGGACCACCTGGATCAGCTGCTCCTTGTCTCCGCGAAAATCCGGTAACGACAGGTCGTAGTCACGCCGAATTTCCAGGCCACTCGGAAACTCGGCCAGGATCAGGCTCCGTACGCGTTCGCAGACTTCATGGATATTGACATCACCGACGATGTGCGGACGCCGGTGTGGTGCCAGCAAGCGGTCAACCAGTGTCTGCAACCGGTCGGCTTCCTTGATGATGACTTGCGTATATTCGCGCAATTCTTTCAGGTGCCGCTCCGGCAACTCGAGTTCGAGCAATTGGGCCGCGCCACGAATGCCGCCCAGCGGATTCTTGATTTCGTGCGCGAGGTTGCGGATTAGCTCCTTGTTGGCCAGGCTCTGATCCAGTAGTCGCTCTTCGCGGTCAAGCTTGAGTTGCTGGACGTTTTCACGCATCTCGATGAGGACCGGTGAATCGGGATTGTCCAGTGCGGTGACCACCACATGGACCTGTAATGATTCTCGCCCGATGCGTTGCAGCGTCAGGTCTTGCCGCTTTTCGGCGAACTCATGGGCAACCGCTTGCCTGAACACGGTTTCAAGTTTGTCGCCGTTGACGAACAGCTCAAACAACAGATGCTGCTCCAACAAGCGAAAGGAGCTTTCCAGCATATTTTCAGCAGCGGCATTGGCGTAAGAAATACGCCCTTCGGCATCGAGAATGACAACAGCCGAGGCGAGCAAGTCGAGACCTGCAACAGAACTAAAGGGAATTTTCACGATGATCCAGACAGGCAGGCCACGTTACGCAGCCTGGTTGATACACGCTACGGCATCACTTGAGATTGCCGAGCTCGCGTTTGAGGGCTTCGATATTTTTTTCGGTGCGGCCGATTTCTTCCTTCATGCCAGCCACGCGTGCCAGATACTTGGCGTAATTGCTTTCGTCACCCAGGCGTTCTGGCTCGCCGCCGCTATAGTCTTTCTTCAGTACGGTCAGTTTGCCTTCTTCAGACTTCAGTTCATCAAGCAGTATCTGACGGCGATCACTATCGCGCGCTTTCTGGGTTCCGCTATCTATTTTCGGAAAATCGCCCGAGTCGCTCCTGGCGGTCGCGCCGGAAACAGCCACAGGCGCACGCTTCGGTGTCGCAATGATCGTCATGCCTGGCAATTCGATTTTTTTGCAGCCTCTGGTGATGCCGGTGTTCTTGTATTCCTTGTTGCCACGCTCGTCGACACACAGGAATACCTCACTCTGTGCCTGCGCCTGATGCATGCACAGCGAAAAAAGGATGAGGCTTAAGACAGGGAGTTTCATAAATTTCATTTGAGGAACTGATGACACGGACTCTCAGTTTAGGACAAGAGGCTGACCAATACAAACGATGTTCGAGACACCACGCCGGCATACGACACAGACACCGTAAAAGTAAAGATGGGCGAGAATATCTCGCCCATCTTTGTACTGCACGTCAGCCAGTCAACGTATTACATCGAATAGTACATATCGAATTCGACCGGATGCGTCGTCATGCGGAAGCGTGTGACTTCCTGCATTTTCAATTCGATGTAGGCATCGATCATGCTGTCGCTGAAGACGCCACCGCGCGTGAGGAATTCACGGTCGCTGTTGAGGTTCTCGAGTGCTTGCTCAAGCGATGAGCAGACTGTCGGGATCAATGCGTCTTCTTCTGGCGGCAAGTGATACAAATCTTTCGAGGCAGCTTCGCCTGGATGGATCTTGTTTTGCACGCCATCCAGACCGGCCATCATCAGCGCGGAGAAGCACAGGTACGGATTGGCCAGAGGGTCCGGGAACCGTGTTTCGATGCGACGGCCTTTAGGATTCGGCACATGCGGAATACGGATCGAGGCCGAACGGTTGCGGGCCGAATAAGCCAGCTTGACCGGTGCTTCAAAACCAGGCACGAGACGCTTGTACGAATTCGTACCTGGGTTGGTGATCGCATTGAGCGCCCGGGCGTGCTTGATGATGCCGCCGATGTAATACAACGCAAACTCGGAAAGCCCGGCATAACCATCACCAGCGAACAGGTTCTTGCCATCTTTCCAGATCGATTGATGGACGTGCATCCCCGAGCCATTGTCACCAACGATAGGCTTAGGCATGAAGGTTGCCGTCTTGCCGTAGGTGTGGGCAACATTCCAGACTACGTATTTCAGGTTCTGGGTCCAGTCAGCGCGCTCGACGAGTGTCGAGAAACGGGTGCCGAGTTCATTTTGTCCTGCACCAGCGACTTCGTGGTGATGCACTTCAACCGGGATACCCATGCCTTCGAGGATCAGCGACATTTCCGAACGCATGTCTTGCATGCTGTCGACCGGAGGAACCGGAAAGTAACCGCCTTTGACTGCTGGACGATGGCCCGTGTTGCCGCCTTCAAACTTTTCGCCCGAGCTCCATGATGCTTCTTCAGAATCGATCTTGACGAAGCAACCGTCCATGCCGATCTTCCAGCGCACGCTGTCAAAGATGAAGAATTCTGGCTCAGGACCGAAATAGGCGGTGTCGCCGAGGCCGGAGGATTTCAGATAGGCTTCAGCGCGCTTGGCGATCGAGCGCGGATCACGGTCGTAACCCTTGCCATCCGATGGCTCGATGACATCGCACTGCATGAACATCGTTGTTTCTTCCATGAATGGATCGATGTTTGCGGTATTAGGATCCGGCATCAGGATCATGTCCGAGGACTCGATACCTTTCCAGCCAGCGATGGAGGAGCCGTCAAATGCATGCCCCGACTCAAACTTGTCCATATCAAAATGGGAAACCGGAACCGTTACGTGCTGTTCTTTGCCGCGCGTATCGGCGAAGCGGAAGTCAACGAATTTAACTTCGTTGTCTTTGGCCATTTTCAGTACTTCTGCTGCCGTCATTGCCATGCGTATCTCCTCTGATAGATCAATAAATTCAAAAATATGCGAGATGGTCGTGAACCGAATGATTGCATGCGAAAGTAGTCAACAGCAAGCTACGAACGTCCCAAAACTCAGCGTGAAATAATAGCAGATTCCGTAGCAGGTTCCATGCCACCGCGAGTACGAATTACGTCCCACCTGATTCTGGCAGAACCCGGCAAGATGAGGAGGCATCCGGCAATTTCTTTACTTTTCGGTTGCAGCCGACCCGAAGAGCGGTACCACAATGGTGCCAAAATCATGCCAAATTTTTATATTGGTGCACTTATGTTTTATTCCTCGAAAAATGCACCAACATAAACAGGCTTAATAGACATTCCCCTCAACCTCTCATGATTGGATTTCAGAGATGACATCACCCGAAAAAATATTGATCAACGCCCGGGAGCGAGGTCAACACCATACCTTGCCCTATGCCGGGGCTGTGACACCGGTTGAAGCGTTCGAATTGCTGAAAGCGAACCCAGACGTCCGACTGGTGGATGTAAGGACCCATGCCGAACGTGACTGGGTTGGCAAGGTCAGCATTGCAGAACACCAGCACCTGTCCGTGCAATGGAGCTTGTACCCGGGATCGGTTCCGAATCCCGACTTCATGGACGAACTCCGTGTCGCGACCACCGAGGAAACCCTCATTGTGTTCCTGTGTCGCTCCGGTGTGCGCTCGCGCCACGCAGCGAAACTGGCGACCGAATCCGGCTATCTGCATTGCTTTGATATATTGGAGGGCTTCGAAGGCGACCGCGATGCGGACGGACATCGCAAGATGGTCGCTGGCTGGTGCAAGGCAGGCTTGCCGTGGATAGGTGCTTAACGATTTGCTGTAAGTCGACAATGCGGGTTCGCACAAAGTGACGATGACTACGCAAACCGTATAACTCTTCGGCGCAGGATAGCGGGATCGAAATCTGATTGGCCTTTTCTTCAATCTGGTTGAGCCGGCCGATCTGGCTGGCATACACCTCCTGGCGCTGGAGTGGTGCGACCTCTTCGATGGCCTGCGCCACGGCTCGCAACTGGCCGTCCCGGCGAAACCGCCGTGACCGGACTCTCCCTGCGTACAACGATGGCACGATCCGTGAAAGAGGAATGCAGAGTGCACCGACGGCGACGTCGACAACCCGCATGCACTCCATGAAGCCGGACAACCAGAACGGAAAGTCATTCTGCAGGAATAGGGGTCCCGCTTTATAGAACCTTGATGCAGCGGCCGCGACCGGAACCTCCGTGAAATTAGCCGCCGGAAACTCATTGCGTTTTTAAAACCAGCCAGCGCGACCATGAATAGTCGTCGCCGCCTCAATGAACAATCGACCAGCGCCGGATGAATCGATGCACGCGCAACCAGGGTTGCGGTGGGCGCGATGAGCGGGTAATCACGGGAGGGCAAGTCGCGTCCCAGAGAGCATCAACTCGTAGCGGCACTTTCACCGGAAATCACTGCGGTCAATTGCACCGGCGACGACATGCCCCGTCGCGACCTGTATTTTTCACCGTCTTCCGTCAGAAAGCGTGTCCCCAACGCAAACCAGTCCTCCCTGGTGAGCACCTCCCCAACCAGAGACATCAATGAATTCTCTTCCTTGACCAGTCGCTGATGCATGCTTTCGCAATAGCGTTCGGCGGTCAAAAAGAAAGGCTGGTGGTCGCCACTACTGACGCACCGGTGCACATAGTGTTGCAGCGTCGACAAACTCCGCCAGGCCGAAAGACTGAGCATCTCAAGCTCCTCGACCAGCGAGTCGGCCTCGTCGGTCGAGCAGCAGAGAACGGGGATAACATGCCTCTCGATCTTGCGTGCATGGAGGTACTGATCGAAGTGCTGTAACTGGTTGATCATTGACACCAGCGTCGGCTGATCAACGCACTCTTTCCGGCACTGGATTGACTCCAAATAGCGCCGGAGGCGGGCAAGTATCGTGCACGCATTTTTTTGCTCAAACCGGATGGCAAGCAACGAATAGGTAGCAGTGAGCATGACGACTCCTGAAGCCTGCCACTCGCTTGACGGTGGCACAAGTTTGAATAGGTAAATTCTCACCAGCGACAGATACTTCCCTACTGCGTGTCGATCACGGGCACACAAGTATAGGAAAAATACGCGACAAACCGATTGATATAAATCAGATCAAGGAAACACTGCAAAAAACATTTTTTGATTTTAGTGTACTGAATCGTTATTTTATTCCAGCTTGACGGCGTGTTCGCGCGTGGCATGAAAAGTCAATAATGGCCAGCGCTCCTGGGTGTGCCTGAGATTGACGCCTGAGGTCGCCAGATACGCCATATTTCCAGCAGCATCGTAAGCAACATTGTGACCGGCAGCCGATTTCTCGAAGTCAGCAATGGCACGCTTGTCTTCGCCCGTGACCCAGCGCGCACTGCTGATACTGGTGCCTTCGAATACAGCGTCGACGCCATACTCATTGAGCAAGCGACTGGCCACCACTTCAAACTGCAGCACACCAACCGCACCCAGAATCAGCTCTCCGGTATGAACCGGCTTGAAGACCTGCACCGCGCCTTCTTCACCAAGCTGCTGCAAACCTTTATGCAATTGCTTGATCTTTAGCGGATTGCGGATCCGTACCGAGCGGAAAAAGTCTGGCGCAAAATAGGGAATCCCGGTGAACTGCAACAGTTCGCCCTCTGAGAAACTATCCCCAATCTGCATGTTGCCGTGATTCGGCAAACCGATGATGTCCCCGGCATAGGCTTCCTCGACTTGCTCGCGGCTCGCAGCCATGAAAGTCACGACGTTCGACACTTTAATTTCACGGTTCAATCGCAGGTGCTTGATCTTCATGCCGCGCTCGAAACGCCCTGAGCAAACGCGCAGGAACGCAATCCTGTCGCGGTGCGCCGGGTCCATGTTGGCCTGAATCTTGAACACGAACCCCGAAAAAGGCGTTTCGCCCGGTTCGACCGAACGCACGCTCGCATCGCGCGGACGCGGCGCAGGTGCCCAATCCAGAAGGGCATTGAGGATTTCCCGAACGCCAAAATTATTGATCGCCGAACCAAAGAAAACCGGCGTCTGCGTACCCGCCAGAAATGCAGTCAGGTCGAATGGATGGGACGCGCCATGCACCAGCTCGACCTCCATTTTCAGTTGTTCTATCTCACGCGGAAACATCTCGGCAAGGCGAGGATTATCAATGCCCTTGATGACTTCGAATTCCTGGTCGGCGCGCGCGTCGCCCGGCGCGAACAGCAAAATCTCGTCACGCAACAGATGATAGACACCACGAAACGCCTTGCCCATACCGATCGGCCAGGTTACCGGTGCACACTGGATATCGAGTACAGACTCCAGTTCATCGAGCAACTCAAGCGGATCGCGCGTCTCCCGGTCCATCTTGTTCATGAAAGTGATGATCGGTGTACTGCGCATGCGGCAGACATTGAGCAGCTTGATGGTTTGCGTCTCGACACCTTTGGCCGCATCAATCACCATCAGCGCCGAATCCACGGCGGTCAGCACCCGATAGGTATCTTCAGAAAAATCCTGGTGACCCGGCGTATCGAGCAAATTCACGACATGGTCGCGATACTCGAACTGCATGACGGAACTGGCGACCGAAATGCCGCGCTGCTTTTCAATTTCCATCCAGTCGGACGTGGCATGGCGACCGCTCTTGCGTGCCTTGACGGTACCAGCAAGCTGAATCGCGCCTGAAAATAGCAATAATTTTTCGGTTAGCGTGGTCTTGCCGGCATCGGGATGAGAAATGATGCCAAAAGTGCGCCGACGCCCGCCTTCCCTGCGAATCAGTTCAGCAGGTACGTTGCGTGCTGCTGCAGGAGACGGTTCAGCCGTGGCATCTGCATCGGTGTAAGGTAAATCGTGATTGCTGGCCATGGGACGTTCCTGCGGAAAAGGGGAAGAGTCTACCGGCTATGGTCCGCGAAGTCGAATCCGCCGATCAAAACAACCATGCGGCTAAAGCCAATAGTTGAAAAACCCGTGCAACTTGCGTGCACGGGTTTTTCCGGGATACCAATTTACAGTGCTTTAGTTACGAGGATTTAACGATACGCGGAGCCGGAGACGTTCGCCTGGATCGTAGGGCATCACGCTGGTGTAGGTGCGACCGTTGTATTCATAAGTGACGGCATACCCATTGGTGCGTGACTGCCAGTTATCGACGGTACGGCATTGGCGCACCACTTGTTCCGACGGTTGCTGGTTGGTGTTCTCAACCCGGTCACCGACGATGGCACCGGCAATTGCACCGGCCGCCGTTGCTGCAGTCCTGCCGCTACCGCCACCAACCTGATTACCCAGTAAGCCACCTGCCAGCCCGCCAAGGATGGAGCCGCCGATATTGCGCTCCTGACGTTGGCCCTGTACGTACTCATTGTGGCACTCTTGCTGCGGTTGATTAAATTGCTCGACTTGCGGAACAACCCGTACTACACGGGCTGTGTCTTCGAAATCAGCTGCAAACACTGTGCCGGAAAACGCACCGGCAAGTAAAAAAGCAACCGTGGTCTTTAATGATGTTTTCATGACTTCCCCATTGTTTTTGATGTGATCAGTTTAAGTTGGCATTGCCGGACCGATGTTGCCGCCGAGGGGGATATTGTAATGACTTGTGTCGAAAAACGCCTGGTCCGGGATTTTTTGCAACGAGCGACTAAGCCTTCACGCCTTTCATTTCATGTTCGACGCTGTTGGAGCTGTCACCGAGTTTGCTGGCCCAGGCTTTTTCAAAATAACCTTTTTCCGCATCGCTCGGCTGCAATAGCCAAATCACCAGCAGAGTTCCTTTGTGGTCATGGATTTGCCAGATTTTGGTAATGAAGTCAGTATTCTGAAAATAATCGGCAAGTCCAACCACATAGCCATAAACCCGGTTGAGTCGTTCGATACGATCAGGCTCGGTACTGGCACTCGTTGCGGTAATGGTGGGGTGATCCAGAAACATGCGGTCTCTCCTGATAAAGCCGACTGCGGAAACAGTCAGACGGGCGTGTTGAAAAGTATAAGCGGATCATCCGTTGCATGGCTATGTGCATCGATCGCTATGAGCCGAAATGAGACTGTGCAATCCAGTCAGCCCGCGTGAATGGACGTTCATGCCCTGACAACTTCAGCGCGAACTCGGTCAACATTTCCTGGGTCGGTGCTGGCTCGGCAAATGACACCCAGAATAATCCGATCAGCGACAGCACGACGACCCAGCCATTAATGGCCGGCAGTATGAGCGATGAGGTACTCCGCAAGAATATCCAGCTGATTGCCGTACCGAGCAAGGCACCGCTAGCGGCTTCAGAAACAGAGTGTGCATCAACGATGACGCGGGATACGGAGATCAGCAGGGCGATACTTAGTCCGACAGCGAAGCCTGCCAACCTGCCCCATTGACGACTGCCGTTGAAAGCCAGACATCCGATGATGGGCAATACCGCCGTGGCACGCATTGCATGTCCGCTAATACCGGTGAAATCGATGGCAGCGATGCCAGCACCCCAACCGATAAATGCGATCTTGGTCGCGACAACGAGTGTCATTCCGGCACCGAACAGGACTATCCACCACCCTGCCAGACGCCAGGCCCGACCAGAGATCAACCAGAGAATAATCGCGGCAGCCGCGGGAATAGTCACGATGGAATCACCGAAGCTGGTCAGACGCAGCCATCCGGTCATGGGAATAAGATAAAGCAAAAGATTTCCTTATAGAAATAACTCGACAGGAGTTTATCGCACACTGGGTTTCATTGAACACACCATCGGCAAACATAAGGGCCCGGTGCAGTGATGCATCGGGCCCTTGTTGGCTCACGCTGACGAATAGATTGTCCCGTCAATCAGCGACGATATTCGTCACGTCCGCGCCAATCGTCGCCATGGCGCCAGTTGCGTTCATGGCGGTCCTCGCGCCATTCATGACGCTCGCGCCACTCGTTACCGCGATAGGACGGCTGCACATAAACCGTTGCAGGTGCCACGTAGACGGGGGCTGGCTGGTAGTAATTCGGCTGTGTCTGGTAGTACGTCGGATTGGCCTGGTAATAAGTTGGCTGAGGCTGGTAATACGTCGCTTGAGGCTGGTAGTAAGTCGGAGCGGGCTGGTAATACGAGCCACGTCCCTGATAATAATTATTGTTGGCACTGGCACCCACTGCGGCACCGAGCACGCCACCAACGATCGCCCCATCACGTCCACCGACCGAACTACCAATGGCGGCACCAAAGATGGCACCCACTGCCGTGTCGACACCACGGTCACCGGCATGTGCCGTCGCGCTGATAGCAGCGAATGTGACCAGCAACACTGAAACATATTTTCGAATCAACATAAGGACCTCCTCGAACCCCGTGTGACTGCCAGATATGGCAGCGTTGGCACGCAGGGTATGGTTTTCAATATAACGACCGATCCGACAAATGCAGGGCAGCGACATAGACTATTACAACTGTAAAACCTGAAGTGGCCTCCGTCCTGGCACCGTCCGATCTGTTTCCGGATCATCGCACGCCAGGCTCAAGGTGTGAATTCCCGTTTCTCCAAGGTACAACATCATTGCAAAATTTGCTGGGCAGTTGCCACTCCCCTGCACGTCCAAGTAGACTTCGCGCAGTATTATCCGCTCCAGACCACTCTCACCAAGCTAACCATCATGATATTTTTGACCGTACCATTTGCTGAAAAAGACCAGGCCAAAGCACTGGGGGCGCGCTGGAATGCAGCGCAAAAGAAGTGGTACGTGCCGGACGGTGCTAACAGCGCATTATTTGAAAAATGGCATCCGCAAGCCGCGGCCGGCAACACCGGCAACACCGGCAGCAGCGTCGCGAAAGGACCCTCAATGAT
The DNA here is from genome assembly GCF_035019065.1 of Actimicrobium sp. CCI2.3. NCBI lineage: Bacteria > Pseudomonadati > Pseudomonadota > Betaproteobacteria > Burkholderiales > Oxalobacteraceae > Actimicrobium > Actimicrobium sp. CCI2.3. Next base: position 50,912 of record NZ_JASJWR010000023.1, read on the forward strand.
GGAGGTCGGATTGACGATTACCGGAGAAAAATATGTGGCACGGGATCATGACTGCATTCCCTGGGAGCCTTGCGCCCACTGCGACGACGCCATTGCCTTGCACAAGCCGCATTTCGCGAACAAGTAGTACTGCGCGAATAACCGCCAGGCAGAACAAAAAAAAAGTAAAAAAAAACGCCTATCGACGATAAGCGTTTTTCTGCGGAGACCGCGAATTACTTGTTGACGGCGTCTTTGAATGCTTTGCCAGCAGAAAACTTGACCGTTTTCGCAGCAGCAATCTTGATCTCTTCGCCAGTACGCGGATTGCGGCCTGTGCGCTCTGCGCGGCTACCGGAAGCAAAAGCGCCAAAACCGATCAGCTGTACCGAATCACCATTGACGACGGCCTGAATCACATTCGACAAGATGGATTCGAGTGCGCGCTGGGCAACAGTTTTAGGAAGATCGCAATCAGCTGCGATGGCATCGATCAGTTCAGTTTTATTCATGAGGACTCCAAGGGAAGATAAGCGCGGATTTTAGCATCAGCGCTTGATGAAAAGGTGCGGTTTTCTGCATGGTAATCGTGTTGCAGTGCAACGCACGACAAACCCGACAACGCCATGACCTTGCAGGAACCAGGTTCGCAATCCGCTGGTGGTCGACCAGCATCAGCATCCGAAATTACATCAAACATCGCGGCTGGCCAGAATTTGCCCGCCACCATAGCTTGTCTGCGCCGTGATAATACCCCCAAGCCGCATCCGGATTGCACAATACTTGAACTCCGGGATTTTTCCAAATGGATCGAGGGCCGAATTGGTCAGCTTGTTGATCGCCGCTTCGTAAAAGCAGAACGGCACGAAGATCGCGCCACGTGGCGAACTGTCATCGGCCCGCGCGTACAACGTCACCTGCCCGCGCCGCGATTCCAGCGTAATCACATCGCCCGGTTCGCCGCCCAGGGCGGCCAAATCAAGCGGATGGATCTGCGCGACAGGATCAGGCTCCAGCGCATCAAGGACCGCCGCACGACGCGTCATGCTGCCAGTATGCCAGTGCTCCAGCTGGCGACCGGTGATGAGCACGTAAGGGTAAGCAGCATCGGGACGTTCATTGGCCGGAATGATGTCGGCCGGAACAAAGCGCGCCTTGCCGCTCGCGGTTGGAAAATGCTCGGTGAACACCACCGGCTCGCCAGGATCGCCTTCGTTTTCGCACGGATACGTAATGGCTTGCTCGCGCTCGAGGCGCTCCCAGCGCATGCCGCCAATACTTGGCATGCAGCTGCGCATTTCCTCGAAGACGTCGGCCACGCTGTCGTACTGCCAGTCCAGTCCCATCCGTGCGGCAATCTGCTGGATGATCCACAAATCCTGACGTGCCTGTCCCGGCGCATCGAGCGCCTGACGACCCATCTGCACCAGCCGATCGGTATTGGTAAAGCTGCCGGTTTTTTCCGGAAAAGCCGTGGCTGGCAAAATCACATCGGCCAGATAAGCTGTCTCGGTCAGAAAAATATCCTGCACCACCAGATGATCGAGTGCCGCCAGCGCTTCGCGCGCATGGTTCGCATCCGGGTCCGACATGGCCGGATTTTCACCCATGATGTACATGCCGCGCACGCCGCCGGTCTTGATCGCATTCATCACTTCGACCACGGTCAGTCCCGGTTGCGGGTCGAGCGGCACACCCCACATTTTTTCAAACTTGGCGATGGCTGCCGGATTGTCAACCCGCTGGTAATCCGGATACATCATCGGGATCAAGCCGGCGTCCGACGCGCCCTGCACGTTGTTCTGACCACGCAGCGGATGCAGGCCGGTGCCGGGTCGGCCGATCTGCCCGGTCATCAGTGCCAGCGCGATCAGGCAGCGTGCGTTGTCGGTGCCATGCACATGCTGGGATATCCCCATACCCCACAGTATCATCGAGCCTTTCGAGGTCGCATACAGCCTGGCGACGTAGCGGATCGTCTCGGCCTCGACACCGCAAATCGGGGCCATCAGCTCGGGACTGTAGCCTTCGACATTCGCCTTCAATTCTTCGTAGCCGATGGTCCGGCCAGCAATGAATTCCTGATCGACCAGTCCTTCATGCACGATCACATGCATCATCGCATTGAGCAACGCGACATCGGTGTCGGGCTTGAACTGGAGGAAACGATGGGCCAGCCGCGACAACTCCGAGCGCCGCGGATCCATCATGATTAGCCGGGTACCGTTGCGCACCGCATTCTTGATCCAGGTCGCGGCAACCGGATGGTTCACGGTCGGATTGGCACCGATGACGATGACGACGTCCGCCTTGGTCACATCCATCACCGGGTTCGATACCGCCCCCGAACCGATTCCTTCGAGCAGCGCCACCACCGACGAGGCATGACACAAGCGCGTGCAATGGTCGACGTTGTTCGAGCCGAAACCGGTGCGTATCAGCTTCTGGAACAGGTAGGCCTCTTCGTTGCTGCACTTGGCCGAACCGAAACCGGCCAGCGACTTCTTGCCGTGCGTGTCGCGCAGGGTGACAAACTGACGGGCCACGAGGTCGAGCGCTTCTTCCCAGCTCGCTTCGCGGAACACCTCGTCCACCCGATCCGGGTCCATCGAAAAATCACCGTGCTTGGGTGCATCGGCGCGGCGGATCAGCGGTACCGTCAAGCGCTGCGCATGTTGCGCGTAATCGAAACCGTAGCGCCCCTTGACACACAAGCGCTTGTGATTGGCCGGACCATCGCGTCCTTCGACATGCAAAATCTTGTTGTCCTTGACGTGATACGTAAGCTGGCAACCCACCCCGCAATACGGACAGACCGAATCCACCTGCTTGTCGGGCACGGCAAGCGCCGCCTCGCGTGCCGGCATCAGCGCACCGGTCGGGCAAGCCTGCACGCATTCGCCGCACGCTACGCAGGTCGAGGCACCCATCGGGTCGCCCATGTCGAAAACGATTTCGGCATGACTGCCGCGAAAGGCCAGTCCGATCACATCATTGACCTGCTCGTCACGACAGGCACGCACGCAGCGGGTGCACTGGATACAGGCATCGAGATTGACCGTCATGGCCGGATGCGAATGATCGGGCCGCACGGCCTCGCGCGGTGCAAAGCGCGGTTTGCCGACCGCCAGTTTGAGCGCCCACTGATCGACTTCGTTATGCCGCGTGTAAGCCGTTTCGGGCATGTCGGACTGCAGCATCTCGAACACCATCTGCTGCGCTTTCAGCGCCCGCGTGCTATCGGTGGTGACAATCATGCCAGCCTTGGGTGCGCGACAGCACGAGGGTGCCAGCACCCGCTCGCCATCGATCTCGACCATGCAGGCGCGGCAATTACCCACTGCGTCAAGGCCCGGCTTGTAGCACAGGCGCGGCACCTCGATGCCTTCGCGGTCAGCCACCTCGATCAGCGTGGCATTGCTGCGCGCACTGACCAGCCGACCATTCATCGTGAATTCGACCATCGGCACATCGATGGCCGACAAATCCTGACGGGTAATCGCATTCATGTTGCTACTCCACGAGTGAGTTCCTGCGGAAAATACCGCACCACGCAATCAATCGGATTCGGCGCGGCCTGCCCCAAACCGCAAATCGACGCATCCCGCATGACGCTCGACAAGTCAGCCAGCAAATCGATATCCCATTGCGGTTGTTCGATCAACGCCAATGCCTTGGCCGTACCGACACGGCACGGCGTGCACTGCCCACAGGACTCTTCCTTGAAAAAACGCATCAGGTTGCGCGCCGCATTGACGGCCGTATCGTGCTGCGACAGCACCACGATGGCCGCCGACCCGATGAAGCAGCCATGCTCCTGCAAGGTATCGAAATCTAACGGAATGGTATTCAGGGATGCTGGCAGGATGCCGCCCGAAGCCCCGCCCGGCAAATACGCGTACAGCTGGTGGCCTTCCTGCATGCCGCCGCAATGTTCATCAATCAGTTCCTGGATCGTGATCCCGGCAGGCGCAAGATGCACGCCCGGCAGCCGGACCCGGCCCGATACCGAAAACGAGCGCAAGCCCTTGCGACCATGACGGCCGTGGCCGGCGAACCAGTCGGCACCTTCTTCGACGATGCGGCGCACCCAGTACAGCGTCTCGAAATTGTGCTCCAGCGTGGGCCGACCGAACAGGCCGACCTGCGCCACATACGGTGGGCGCAAACGTGGCAAACCGCGCTTGCCCTCAATCGATTCGATCATTGCGGATTCTTCGCCGCAAATGTAGGCACCGGCACCCCGCCGCAAATGGATCACCGGCAAATTGGCCATCGGCGGATCGGCGCGCAACCGCGCCAGTTCGGTTTCCAGCAGCGCACGACAAGCATGGTATTCGTCACGCAAATAAATGTAGATGTCGTCAATGCCGACAGCCCACGCAGCGATCAGCATGCCCTCCAGAAAACGGTGCGGATCGCGTTCCAGATACGTTCTATCCTTGAACGTACCCGGTTCGCCTTCATCGATATTGATCGCCATCAAGCGCGGACCCGCTTCGGCACCAACAATGCGCCATTTGCGACCTGCTGGAAAACCGGCACCACCGAGACCGCGCAGCCCCGAATCTTCCATCGTCTTGATGACCGATTCCAGCGTACGCGCACCACTGATGCAGTCCGCCAGCAAACGGTATCCGCCATGGGCACGATAGGCGGTCAGATCGATGTAAGGCGCAGGCGCATGCACCACCGTCCCGGCCTGCACGGCTGCAACGACCTGGTCGGTATCGGCATGAACCAGCGGCAACTGGCCGACCACCACGACAGGTGCCTGCTCGCAGCGCCCGACGCAAGGTGCCGGGATCACACGGATCGTGGTGCCCAGCATGGCCGGCAAGCGTGCCAGCAGATCACGTGCTCCAGCCATCTCGCACGACAATCCATCACACACCCGCACCGTGATCGCCGGTGCCGTCGCGATCTGGCCGTCGCTATCTTCACGCACAACGGCAAAGTGATGATAGAAGGTCGCGACCTCATAGACGGCCGCTTGCGACAGGCGCATTTCCTGCGCCAATGCCGCCAGATGCGGCGTGCCAAGCTGTCCGAAGTGATCGTTAATCAGATGCAAATGCTCGATCAGCAAATCGGGCTGACGGGAGGCGTCGCCCAGCAAGGCCTGTACCTCGACCAGTGCTTGTGGCTGAACGCGTCGCCCTTTCGGTGCTTCACGTTTGCGTTGCCTGGTCGCGGCAACGGCGATGGGGATGATGGTGTGTTTCACTGCGACCTCGTTCTAACGGTGACTTGATTACTTGAAGAAAATGGCGGCTTTCTGAAGCGTGATACCGACCCCCACAGCGAGCGGAATACCGACTGCCGCCCATGCCAGTCCAACCATCACGGGGCTGTTGACGTCGCTGTTAGCGCTGGCACCGCCGACACTGACGGCAACTGCACGGTCATGCGCCAGACGGCGTTCTACTGCCAGTTCAGCCTCGGTCATGAAATCTTTTTCCGCGACGGGACGAACCATCAGGTTACAAAGAAACCCCAGCACCAGCATGCCCGACAAGATGTACATCGTCACATCGTAGGCCTGGGCTTTCGGCACGCCATTGGCGATCTGGTACTCGCGGATGTAGTTCACCAGCACCGGACCGAGTACGCCAGCGGTGGCCCAGGCCGTGAGCAAGCGACCATGAATTGCACCGACCATCTGGGTGCCAAACATATCGGCCAGATATGCCGGAATCGTGGCAAAGCCGCCGCCGTACATCGACAGGATCAGGCAGAACGCCAGCACAAACAGGCCCAGCAAGCCGGCATGCGCCGCCGACGGAATCGATGCATACAGCACAAACCCGAGCGCAAAAAAGAGTAGATAAGTCGACTTGCGGCCGATGTAATCCGACAGCGACGCCCAGAAAAAACGGCCACCAATATTGAACAGCGACAGCAGTCCGGTAAAACCGGCAGCGATCGCAGCGATCTGGCCTTTCTGCGTACCCGACAGTTCATTGAACGACAGGGCAACACCAATGAGGCGACCGCCGAACACTTCCTGCAACAGCGGCGACGCCATGCCGATGATGCCGATACCCGCCGACACATTGAGCATCAGCACCGCCCACAACAACCAGAAGGTGCGGGTTGTGCTGGCTACCGACAGATGCACATGCCGGTTGGTGATCATCACATTGCTGGTCTGCGACTTTGCGGCATTCCAGCCAGCCGGTTTCCAGCCCGATGGCGGCACCCGATACGCGAATGCACCACCGAGCATGAACACAAAATAAATCGCTGCCAGCGTCAGGAAGGTTTCCCACACTCCGACCGACATCGGCGTCGCGTAAAACTTCATCAGCATGTCGGCCAGTGGTGCACCAATCATCGCCCCGCCACCGAAACCCATGATGGCCATGCCGGTGGCCATGCCGCGCCGATCCGGAAACCACTTGATCAGCGTCGACACCGGCGAAATGTAGCCAAGACCGAGACCGATACCGCCGATCACGCCAGACCCCAGCCACATCAGCCAGATCTGATGGGTATAAATCCCCAGCGCCGAAATGACCAGGCCGCCGCACCAGCACAGCGCTGATACGACACCGGCCTTGCGCGGACCGGCATGTTCGAGCCAGCCACCAAAGACGGCTGCCGACGACCCGAGAAAAACGAAAAACAAGGTGTACATCCAGCCCAGCATGGAAATTTTCCAGTCGCAGGTAGTGGCAAACAGCTCGGCAAAAAAACTCATTTCTTTGGCGCACACCATCGGGTCTTTGATGCCAATAGCCTTCGACAACGGCAACCAGAACACCGAAAAACCATAGGCCATGCCGATACACAAATGAATCGCGAGTGCTGCTGGAGGCACCAGCCAGCGATTGAAGCCGGTGCCGGCGATGGTTTTTTCCTTGGCTAGAAAATCGAACATAGACGTTGTCCCCTGAATTGTTTTCATATGCTTGGCAGTGCTTATATTTTGTTGTAGCCTGCGCAAGTCCTCGCTGAAAAATAACACCGAATATTTGATAGATCAATAGCACGGAGTTTGCCGAATGTTCAAAGTCACCATCCATCCGCAATGGGAAATCGTGCAAGGCGCAGAAAAATCGCTCAACACGACCGCCCTGCTTGCATTACTGCGCGCCGTCGAACTCACCGGCTCGATCGCGCAAGCAGCAAAAAAAATCCAGGTGTCGTATCGCTACGCCTGGGGCGTACTCAAGGATGCCGAGGTCCTGTTCGGCAAACCGCTGATGCATACGCAGCGCGGACGTGGCACGCTGCTGTCGCAACTGGCGCAAAAACTGTTGTGGGCCGACCGCCGCATTGCGGCGCGCCTGTCGCCAACACTGGAAAGCCTGGCCTCGGAACTCGCAAGCGAACTGGGAAAACTGGCGGACAACACGACCGGCGCAGTGCGACTCGATGCCAGCCACGGTTTTGCCGTGGCGGCACTGCTCAATGAATTGCACGCAATTGAATTGCCCGTCGAACTGCGCTACCGCAACAGCACCGATGCCGTCACTGCGCTAGCGCGACGCGAGTGTCATCTGGCGGGATTCCATGTACCGCTGGGGCCATTTGAACACCGTGCGGCGGCACGTTATCTGGGCACCTTGAAAGACAAGGACCATTGCCTGATTCATCTGGCGGTGCGCCAACAGGGCTTGTTCGTCACTCCCGACAATCCATTACAGATTCATGGTCTGGCGGACCTGCAGCGTCCCGAAGTGCGTTTCGTCAATCGTCAGGCCGGTTCCGGCACGCGCGCCTTGCTTGAACTGATGCTCGTCGATGCAGGCATTCCAGTAACTGCCGTCAACGGATTTCAGAGCAGCGAATTCACCCATTCGGCCGTCGCGGCCTACATTGCCAGCGGCATGGCCGATGTCGGCTTCGGCGTGCAGACCGCCGCCGAGCGTTTCGGCCTGACGTTTATTCCGCTGGTACAAGAACGGTATTTCCTTGCGATCGAAAAAACCGCGATGGACTTGCCGCTGATTCGCCGGGTACTGAGCGTGATCCGGTCGGACACCTACCGCGCTAGCGTCAATGCACTGGCTGGCTATGAGGCCGGTGATACCGGCAAGGTTCTGTCGCTCGGCGAGGCGTTCGGAGCGATCTGAAGTCAGCGTGCGCGTACGTCAAAAAGTCACACCGGCAATGAGCAGAACATTGGCATACGGCGTGCATTCGCCGGTGCGGATGATCGCGCGCGCCGTGCGGCTGCGCCGCTTGAATTCGTCATGGTTCATGGTCACGCCGCCGGGCAACGCCAGTGCGGAGATGGCACGGGCAATCGCCGGATTATGCTGCACCATTTCGCATGCCAGACCATGCTGTTCGACCTGCATTTCGGTCAGTATCGCTTGCAGCGTGTCCATCAATCCCGGTATCCCGCGCGTCAGCGCGAGGTCGATCAGCGGCACGCCGGGCGGTACCGGCAAGCCAGCGTCACCGATCACGATGGCGTCGCCATGACCGAGCGAAGCGATCAGTTGTGACAGGGCGATATGGAGTAACGGGGTTTTTTTCATCAGGGTCAGTCAGTGGTTGGCCAGGTCAAGCCAGCGGGGTTGCATCGAACAGTTCGTGCCGATGCGGAATCGAGGTTTGCGCGCCGTGTCGCGCGACACTCCAGGCGGCGGCGCGCTGGCCCAGCGCAATCGCATCAGCTACGGGTTCGCCGGCTGCCAGCGCGGCAACAAAGCCGCCGATAAACGTGTCACCCGCAGCGGTGGTATCGACCGCCGCAACCGGATACGCGGCGAACGCGCGCGCTCCATCTGCCAGCGCCGCATGGACGCCTTTCGCACCCAGCGTGACGAGCACGTTGCGACAACCGCTGGCGCGCAACACGGCAGCGGCAGCCATCACTTCATCGGGCGCAGTGCCGGCCAGCATCGCCGCTTCGATTTCATTCGGGATCAGGTAATCGACCCGGGCCAGCATCGCCGGCGGCAGGTTGGCTGTCGGTGCCGGCGCAGGTGCAGGTGCAGGTGCAGGCGCAGGCGCAGGCGCAGGTGCAGGATTGAGCACGACAATTTTGCCAAGTGCATGCGCCAGATTGATTGCGTACTCGACGGTCGCCAGCGGCGTTTCCAGTTGCAGCACGACGATGCTCGCTTGGGCAATCAGGTGACGGGCTGCATCAATATGCGCAGGTGCCAGCAGGTCATTGGCACCACCGGCAATGACAATGCTGTTCTGCCCGTTCGCATCCACCAGAATCGCGGCAACGCCGGAAGCCACACCGGCGATCGTGCTGACGTGGCTGACATCGATGCCTTCGGCCACCAGCGCAGCGCGCAGCGTATCGCCAAAATCGTCATCGCCAAGGCAAGCGATCATCGCCACGGCGGGCTCGTGGCCGGCTGCGAGCCGGGCGCACGCCACCGCCTGGTTGGCGCCCTTGCCGCCGGGGATGGTGTGGAACGCGCTGCCGCACAGGGTTTCGCCGGCGGCCGGCATGCGCGGCACGCGCAATACCAGGTCCATGTTGATGCTGCCAATGACGACGATCATGAGAGGTTTCCGTTCACGGCAAAAAAAGGTTCAGGACAACAGGCTCGACGCGCGCACATGCAACTCCGGCGTCATCGTATGGTGCTGACGCGGCAGATCGGCGTCGGCGATCCGCGCCAGCAGGCATTGCGCCGTCAAGCGGCCGAGTGCGCGCGTGTTTTGCGCCACGCTGGTCAGCGCGGGATGGACGAACTGGGCCAGATCGATATCATCAAAACCCACCACGGCCAGTGCCTGCGGTACCGCCAGTCCGGCCTCGGCAGCAGCACGCAATACACCAATGGCCATCAGATCGTTGCAGCAAAAAATCGCATCGGGACGTTGCGCTACCGGCAGGTCGAGTAACGCACGGGCGTGCTGATAGCCGCCCAGGCTGGTGAAATCGGCATAGCGGCACAGCGCCGACGGCAGCGACAGGCCAGCCAGTTCCAGCGTGACGCGCACGCCATCGAGTCGCTGGCGCGACAGCAGGATGTCTTCCGGTCCGCCGATACAGGCAATGCGTCGTCGTCCCAGCGCCAGCAGGTGCTGCGCAGCCAGCACCCCTCCGACCACATTATCGACCTCCACCACATCGAACGCCTGCCCTTGCGGTGCGCGGTCCAGCAGCACCACCGGGATTTTTTTCGTCTGCAACCATTCGCCATCGGCCGGTGCCAGCGCGGCCATGATCAACCCGTCGCAGCGCTTGCCCAGCAAGACATCGAGATAGTTGCGCTGACGTGCCGGGTCATCACCGAAATTGCACAGGATGACGCTGTAGCCGGCGCTGTAGCACTGGTCTTCGATACCACGCGCCACTTCGGAAAAATACGGATTGGTATTGTTCGGAATGATCAGGCCGATGGTGCCGGTACGCTGGCTCTTGAGCGAACGTGCCAGCGCACTGGGCACGTAGTGCAGCTGGGCGATCGCCGCCAGCACGCGCTCGCGCGCGTCGACACTGACTGGCCGGGTGGCGTTGATCACATGCGACACCGTCGTGAACGATACGCCGGCCAGTTGTGCGACTTGCTTGATGGTCGTCATGTCAGGCGCGCTGGCCGCGTCGGCGGTAGGTGTCGAGCACCACCGCCGTGACGATGACCAGACCGGTGACGATGCGCTTGAGCGGTTCGCTCACACCGATCTGCGCGAGACCGGCTTCCAGGACGACGATGATCAGCACGCCAATCAACGTGCTGATGACCGAGCCGCGTCCGCCCATCAGGCTGGTGCCGCCAATGACGACGGCGGCAATCACCTGCAACTCCAGACCGACGCCGCCATTCGGATCGGCTGCCTCCAGCCGCGAAATCTGGAACAGCGCGCCGACCCCGGCCAGCAAACCCATCAGCGCGAACACCAGCACTTTGGACGGACGCGGATCGATACCGGACAGCCGCACGGCTTCTTCGTTGGTACCGATGCCTATCCACACGCGGCCGAGCACGGTCCGGGTCAGCACGAGGTGGCCCGCCAGAACGATCAGCATCGCGGCAATGAACGCCGGCGACATACCCATCCACACCGGTGCGCTGATGCCGGCGACGATGCCGCCGATGTATTCGGTGCGTGAATCGGTGACCTGATAGGCCAGGCCGCGCGCGATTTCCAGCACGCCAAGCGAGACGATGAACGACGGCACGCGCCAGCCCACCGACACCAGACCGGTCAGCATGCCCAGCGCCGCTGCGGCCAGCATTCCCAGCAGGCTCGCTGCATACACCGGCCAGCCCCAGTGCACCATTGCCAGCGACATGATCGAGGCGGCCAGTGCCATCACCGAGCCGACCGACAAATCAATCCCGCCAATAATCAGGATAAAGGTCATGCCGACCGCCATCACGAGCAAGGTCGGGATGTCGTTGGCCAGCGTGGCGAGCGTGCTCCACGTAAAAAAATATTCGCTGAGGGTTGAAAACAAGATGCACAAGGCAACCAGCGTACCGAGCAGTCCGGCATAATTTTTCAGGCCCGCAAGGGTGCGCTGGAAGGTAGTCGGTGACATGGGTTCTCCGGAAATCATGGGGTCAGCTCGCCGCAGCGAGGGATGCTGTTTCTGATGCAGGCGCTGCCAGATAACCGCTGAAGGCGGCGGCCAGCAATGCATCCTGGGTCCAGGTTGCGCGCTCGAAGGTGTCGACGACGCGACCGGCGCTCATGACGAGGATGCGGTCGCAAATCAGCATCAGTTCGCGCAGATCGCTCGACACGATTGCCAGTCCTTTGCCCTCGCGGGCCAGGCCGACCAGCAACTGGTAAATGTCGAATTTGGCACCGATGTCGATGCCACGGGTTGGCTCATCAAACAGCATCACCGGACAGTCACGATAGAACCAGCGCGCCATCACGACTTTTTGCTGATTACCGCCGGACAGTTCGGCCACGGGCTGGTCGGCATCGCGCGCCTTGATGCCGAGTCGCTGCATGAAGTCGGTTGCAACGACCGTTTCGGCCGCCGCATCGAGCCAACCGGCGCGACTGACCGTCGGCAAACTGGCCAGCGTTGTATTGTGTGCAATCGATTGTTGCAGCAGCAAGCCCTGCCCCTTGCGGTCTTCGGTCACCATGGCGATACCGGCAGCAACCGCGTCCTTGGGCGAACGGATGGGCGCGGCGACGGTTGCATCACCAACAAACACCGCCCCCTGATCGGCCCGGTCGGCACCAAAAATCAGGCGCAACAATTCGGTCCGGCCCGAGCCGATCAGGCCAGCGATGCCGACGATTTCGCCGCCATGAATCTCGAACGAGGTGGCGGCAACCGCACCCTGCCGGCCCAGCTCGCACACCCGCAACACCGGCGCACCCAGCGTGCGACCACCCAGATCAATATCGGCATCGGCAGCGCGGCCCACCATCAGCTTGACCAGATCGGCGCTGCCGTGACCAGCAATCGGATCGTCGCAAACCAGCTTGCCATCGCGCAGGACGACGATGCGGTCAGCCACCCGCTTGAGTTCTTCAAGCCGGTGTGAAATGTAGACCAATGCCACGCCTTCGGATTTCAGGCGAGCGATCTGGAGGAACAGCAACTCGACTTCACGATGGGTCAGCATCGCCGTCGGTTCGTCGAGGATCAGCAGGCGGCAGTCACCAATGAGATTGCGGGCGATCTCGATCATTTGCTGATGACCGATACCGAGCTCGCCCACCAGCGTCCAGGGATCAATACTGGCCAGTCCGACGCGCGCCATCTGCGCGCGTGCGTCCTGTTCGAGCTGACGCCGGTTGATCCAGCCGAAGCGATTGGGTAATTGGCGCAAGTAGAGATTTTCGGCAACTGACAAAGTCGGAATCAGGTTCAGTTCCTGCAGCACCATGCGCACGCCTTGTGCTTCTGCATCGGCACGCGAGGTCGGCTGGTAAGGCTGGCCGTCGAGCAGCATGCTGCCGGTGCTGGCCGCTTCGAGCCCGCAGATGATCTTCGATACCGTGCTTTTGCCGGCGCCGTTTTCACCGGTCAAGGCCAGCACCTGACCAGCATGCAATGGCAACGTGATGTCGTGCAGCACGGTCTGGACATAGGTCTTGCCGATGCCCGACAGGGTCAACAGCGCGCCCGTGTCGGGAACAGGTTTCAGGTCATCAGCCATGCACGCTCCGGGAAAAGGAAAAAGACCACCGAGACATTGCGCGCACTCAGGACTTGACGGCTTTGGTTACCAGCTGCACCTTGGTTTCTATGGTGCCGCCCAGGGCTGCCTGGGTCTTTTTCTCAGCCAGTGCCTTGAGCACGGTTTCGATACCGAACACGGCTTGCTGCGAACCGAACTGATCGACCGTCGCCAGCACCCGCCCATCGGCCAGCATCGGCTGGATCGCCTTGATGTTGTCGTAACCGATCACCCGCACCGTGCCGGTCTTGCCCGCAGCCTTGATCGCCGAGATCGCGCCGATGGCCATGTTGTCGTTGCCGCACAGCAGAGCCGTGATCTTCGGGTTCGCCGTCAGCATCGCCGCAGCGACCTTGTTGCCCGGTGCGATTTCCCAATCACCGGACTGGACACCGATCACGGTGGCACCGGCAGCGCTCATCGCCTCCTTGAAACCCAGCGTGCGCTGCTGCGCGTTGTAGGTAGTCGAGACGCCTTCGATGATGCCGACCTGATCGCCTTTTTTCAGTTGCTGCGCCAGAAAGTCTCCGGCCAGCTTCGCTCCCTTGCGGTTATCAGGACCGACAAACGGCACGGTCACGCCTTTTTCCTTGAGCGCAGCCTCATCAAGCTTGTTATCGATATTGACGACGAGGATGCCGGCATCAACCGCTTTTTTGAGCACCGGCACCAGCGCCTTCGAGTCGGCCGGCGCAATCACCAGCGCATTGACGCGCGAGACAATCATCTGCTCGACCAGCTTGATCTGACTGAGCGTATCGGTTTCATCCTTGATGCCGTTGGTGACCAGATCGTACTTGGTCGCATTGGCTTGTTGATGCGCCTTGGCACCGTTTTCCATCGTCAGGAAAAATTCATTGGCCAGCGACTTCATCACCAGCGCAACTTTTGGCTTGGCGTCCTGCGCCATCACGGACGGGACAGGCAACAGGCAGAGCAAGGCAGTGGCGATCAGGCTAAAACGAAAACGGCTATTCATGGGTGTCTCCAGGAGTGGGTGGCGCATTTCTGGGAATGCTGGCCGGGTCGCGCAAACGTTTGCGTCTACGTTTGCGGAGTCTACACCGGGAATCTCCGAGAACCTAGATCGATGGCATTTTTAGCCGCATCAAGCGCCTTCGACAAAGTCACTTGAGATGGTGCGAACAACAACTGATGCAACGCACCACGGCGGACGGTGATGCACCACGCCATTCACCGGCATGAGGAAAAGCGGCGGATTTTGCCGATTTTTTGATGGCATGGCTATTGCATTGCAATATTCAAGTCACTTGAATTTAATGCAAACCACACGTATTTTTGACTGACTTGCCAATAAAAAAGATTTTGGATCTTCACCATACAAGGGGAAAAACAGTGCGCATCATGCCTTCCGCAGTAAAGACATCGGCTCTGACCGCCGCCATCGGACTGACCTTGCTGGGGGCACCGGCCATGGCCAAGGACGTGGTCAAAATCGCCTTCATCGGCCCGCTGACCGGCGGCGTGTCGTCGATCGGACTGGGCGGGCGCAATTCGGCCGAACTCGCCGTGCGGTTGCGCAATGCCGATCCGAAATCAAAATACACCTACGAACTGGTCATCCAGGATGACGAATGCAAACCCAACGTCGGTGTGCAGGTCGCCACCAAAGTCGCGGCCGACAACGCCATCATCGCCGGCGTCACGCACTACTGTTCGGCGGTGGCGATGGGCACGGTCGGGGTCTACAACCGTTTCGGCTTGCCGGTCGTGGTCTGGGGCGCGGTGCTGCCGGACATCACCTATGCCAACAATTACAAGGACGTGCATCGCATCAACGGCACGATGGTCAACCAGAGCGAAGTCGCCGCCAAGTTCATGACCGGACTCGGCTACAAAAAGTTCGCGATCATCCACGACACCACCGACTACGGCAAAGGCCATAACAAGTACTTTTCCGAATACCTGAAAAAAGATGGCGGCAGCGTCGTCGCCACCTTCGGCGTCACCGCCGACCAGCAGGACTTCAGCAGCGAACTGACCAAAATCCGCGAACTGAAACCCGACGTCATCTTCTTCGGCGGCCTCACTCCGCAGGGCGTACGCATCCGCACCCAAATGGAAAAGCTCGGCATCACGGCCGAATTCGAAGGCACCTCGGGCATCAAGTCCGATGCCTACATCCAGGGAATCGGCAAGGAACTGGCCGAAGGAAGCGTCGCGTTTCTCGAAGGTGCGCCATGGGAAAAACTGCCGGGCGGCCTGACCTTCGCAGCCAAATACCAGCAACAGAAATTTGGCGAACCGCCAGAAGCCTACGGCCCATTCGCCTACGCCGCTGCCGAACTGATCATCGACGCAGTCGAAAAAGTCGGCCCCAACCGCAAGAAAGTCCGCGAAGTGCTCAACGCCACCCAAAACGCCGACACCATCATCGGCAAAGTCACCTTCGACGACCATCGCCAGAACATCGTCCCGCTCGTCACCAAGTACGTCGTCGACGATGGCAAATGGGTGATCTGGGAAGACAGCAGCTATGGCAAGGGGAAACGGAAGCTGTCGGGTTTGTAGGAATTGACGGGCGGGGCTGGTGCGTTTGGTGCCATGCCCGTTGGTTATTGCACCCTAGGAGCGGCAGTTGATGTTGATGTTGATGTTGATGTTGAAGTGGCAGTTGACGTTGACCTGTTCCGCATTGAAGCAGCTGCCAAAAGTCGGAGGCAGGCAGGGGATAAGAGTGACGCATGTTTGAGCGAAGCGAGTTTGCGGCACTCCCCCTGACTGGCTCCGGCTTTTGGGAACCCGAAGGGCAGCCGCTTCGCGGTCGCCTTTTTCTTGGTTACTTCTTTTTGGCGAAGCAAAAAGAAGGGACCGCATGCCGGTCCGGCTGCCGGGCCGCCCCCGGCTAGGTCGTGGCGGAGAGACAACCGTTCAATCAACCGCAGCACCGAATCTGGATGGCAAGCGCTCCGCAATCCGCAAGCAGGGTCAGAGTAATTTTCGCGATACCCCCTGCGAAAAAAACTCTGACCCTGGTTGCTGCCGATGGGGGTTTGCGACGGTGAGCAAAACCGCGCTCCCGGAGTTTGACGGGAAGGGCAGTAGCCGAGAATCAGCAACCCCGATACGGAATTCGTATGGCAAGCGCTCCGAATCCGCAAGCAGGGTCAGAGTAATTTTCGCGATACCCCTGCGAAAAAAACTCTGACCCTGGTTGCTGCCGATGGGGGTTTGCGACGGTGAGCAAAACCGCGCTCCCGGAGTTTGACGGGAAGGGCAGTAGCCGAATCAGCAACCCCGATACGGAATTCGGATGGCAAGCGCTCCGCAATCCGCAAGCAGGGTCAGAGTAATTTTCGCGATGAAACCTGCGAAAAAAAACTCTGACCCTGGTTGCTGCCGATGTGGCTTGCGTCGGTGAGCAAAACCGCGCTCCCGGAGTTTGACGGGAAGGGCAGTAGCCGAATCAGCAACCCCGATACGGAATTCGTTTGGCAAGCGCTCCGAATCCGCAACCAGGGTCAGAGTAATTTTCGCGATACCCCTGCGAAAAAAACTCTGACCCTGGTTGCTACCGATGTGGCTTGCGACGGTGAGCAAAACCACGTTTCCGGAATTTAACGAGAAAGACCGAAGCTGCAGTAGACGTTGAAGTCGAACCAAACAACCCACCAAAGGAACCCGATGAGCATGCTAGCTCAATACATCTTCAACGGCCTGATGCTAGGCGTAATCTACGCCATGGTTGCCGTTGGCTTCACGCTGTTTTTCGGCGTCCTCGACGTCATCAAATTCTCGCACGGCGACACCCTGATGGTCGGCGCATTCGCCGGCCTCGCCACCTCGCTGTGGGTCATCTCGCTCGGCATCACCTCACCCTGGATACAACTGGCAGCGGTGGTCATCAGCGCCGTCAGCGTGACCGGTTTACTGGGTGCAGCAATTGCGCGCTTCCTGATTTTGCCGCTGCATAAAGCACCGCCACTGAACACGCTGCTGGCCACCCTGATGCTCGGCACCGTACTGCGCGAATCGGTGCGGCTGTTCTATCCGGACGGCTCCAATCCCAAACCCTTCCCGGCCTTGCTCCCCACCGGGTCGATGGAATTTGGCAGCTTCATCTTGCGTGCCGACAGCCTGATCCTGCTCATCAGCGGCATCGCAGCAATCACCGGCGTGCATCTGCTGATCACCCGCACCCGCCTCGGCATGGCCATTCGCGCCGTCGCGCAAGACGGTGAAACCGCCCGACTGATGGGTATCAATTTTGAAGCCGTCGTGCTGCTGACCTTCGCCCTCGGTTCCGGCCTTGCTGCCCTGGCTGGCGTCATGAACGGCCTGTATTACAGCGAAATCAATTTCAGCGTTGGCCTGCTGCTCGGCGTGATCGGCTTTGCCGCAGCCATCCTCGGCGGGCTGGGCAATATCTACGGTGCGATCATCGGCGGCTTCCTGTTTGCCGGCTTGCAGGTGTTCGGCAGCGTCGCCCTGCCCGCGTTGTTTCCCGATGTCGCCAGTGCCTACAAGGATGTCTTCGCGTTCGCAGTCGTCATCATCCTGATGGCCTGGAAACCCACCGGCCTGATCGCCGAGAAATCGAGCGAGCGCGTTTGATGACGACTTCTTCCTCCTTCAAAAACCCGGCCATCGTGCTGGCCCTGGCGACCATCGCACTCACCGTTTACATGGGGCTGTTCCTGCATGCCGAAACCCAGCTCGGCGTGGCCGTCTTGCTGATCACCGCGGTGATCGCGACCATCCTGTCGCGCCGCACCGGTGCCACGCAGCAGCTCGAACAATCGGCCGCCCGCCGTCCCGGACTCGCACGTCTGTGGGCACTCGGCGGCATCCTCGCGCTGATCGCTGTGTTCTATAACGAACACTTCGTGCTGCTGATGATTTGCTCGGTGCTGCTCTACACCACGGCGTGCCTGGGCCTGACACTGCAGTTCGGCTTTTCCGGTGTGGCCAACTTTGCCGGTGCCGCTTTTTTTGGCATCGGCGGTTACACCACGGCGGTGATGGTGACCCATACCGGCGTGCCACACCTGCTAGTCATCGTACTCTCCGGCCTGATGGCAGCGGGAGTAGGCTCGTTGCTCATTCTGCCGGTGCTGCGCACGCGCGGCCATTACGCGGCGCTGGTGACAATCGCCTTCGGCCTGCTGTTCAAGACCTTCATCGAAGTCAACAATGTGCTCGGTGGCCCGCAGGGCTTGCAAGTGCCGGGCATGCAGGTGTTCGGACTGGCCTTTAACGACGGCTTTACCCTGTTCGGACTCGACTTCTCGTTTTATGTCAGTTACGCACTGCTCAGTCTGGCGATCGCCGCCGGCGTGTTCGTGGTGGTCAAGGCGCTGGAACGCTCGTGGATCGGCCTGAGCATGGACGTGGTGCGCACCGATGAAACTGCCGCCGCCACCTTCGGCCTGCATATCGCGCGCTGGAAAGTGATTGCCTTCATGATGGGTAATTTCTTCGCCGGTATCGCCGGCAGCGTCTACGCGATGCTGATGGGCTTCATCGCGCCGAACAACTTCACCTTTGCCGACTCGTTGCTGATGCTGTCGATCGTGATCCTCGGTGGTCTCGGCAATCCGCTCGGCCTGATCCCGGCGGCCATCATCGTGCTGGTGCTGCCGGAAAAACTGCAATTCATTCAGGAGTACCGCTATCTGTTTTACGGCGTGCTGGTGATTGCGATCCTGCTGTTCCGCCCCGATGGTCTGTTGCCGCGCAAGACCCGGCTGTTCTTTCAACGCGGAGAAAAATCATGATCACCGTGACCGACCTGACGATGCGCTTCGGTGGCCTGACCGCGCTCGATCACCTGAACCTGCATATTAACGAAGGCGAAATCCTCGGGCTGCTCGGACCGAACGGGTCCGGCAAGACCACGTTTTTCAATGTGCTGACCGGACTGTACAAAGCCAGCGGCGGCAGCATCCTGCTCGATGGCGCCGAAGTCATCGGCCAGTCGCCACAAGCGGTTTACCGCAGTGGCGTGGCACGCACCTTCCAGCGTTCACGGCTATCGCTGCCGCTGACCGTGTTCGACAATATCGTCATCGGCGATTACCAGCACATGAACCGCGGGCTACTCTTCAACCTGTTCCGGCGCACCGCTTTCCGCGCCGAATACGATGCCTATGTGGAGAAGGTCACCGCGCTGCTCACTATTTTTAGCCCGCCACTGGTGGCACAACTGTTCGAGCCCGTCGAGACCTTTTCGATGATTGACCGGCGTCGCATCGAAGTCTGCCGCGCCCTGATCAGCCGACCACGCCTGCTGCTGCTCGACGAGCCATCGGCCGGCATGACCCATGATGAAACCGATGCCTTGATGGATGACATCCTGCAGGTCCGTGGCAAATTGCCAGGCCTGTCGGTGGTACTGATCGAACACCAGATGAACGTCATCAAGCGCATCACCGACCGCTGCCTGGTCCTCAACTACGGCAAGAAAATCGCCGAAGGCAGCTATGCGGAAATCACCGCTGATCCGGCGGTCCAGACGGCGTATCTCGGGGAGGAAACCGCATGACCACATCAACTGCGCTGACCGTGCGCGGCGTCACGACCGGCTATGACAAGATCAATGTGCTGCACGATGTCAGCATCGACGTCGCGCCCGGAAAAATCACCTGCATCCTCGGTGCCAACGGTGCCGGCAAGAGCACGCTGATCCGCGCCATCCTCGGCCTGACGCCGCCACGCCAGGGGGACATCCACTGGCAGGGTCGCAACCTTGCCGGTGAAAAAACCCACAAGATTATCGCCAGCGGGATTGCCTGCATCCCGGAGGGCCGCAAGGTCTTTCCGCGCATGAGCGTGGCTGAAAACCTGGCGCTGGGCGCGTACCTCGAAACCAATGCAGCCAAAGTACGCGACCGGCTGGACCGCGTCTATGCCATTTTTCCACGCCTCAAGGAACGCGCCGCGCAGCTGGCCGGCACCATGTCCGGCGGCGAGCAGGCGATGGTCTCGATCGGTCGCGGGTTGATGGCCGAGCCGACGCTGCTGATCATCGACGAGCCGTCGCTGGGCTTGTCGCCACTGTTCGTGCAAGAGAACTTCAACGTCATCAAGCAGATCAATACGCTTGGCATCACGGTGCTGCTGGTCGAACAGAATGCGCGCCAGACGCTGGCCATTGCCCACCACGGTTACGTGCTGTCGCAAGGTCGCGTGGTGGCGCAGGGAACGGCCGCCGAACTGGCCGGCAATGACGAAGTACGCGCCGCGTACTTCGGTTGAGAAGGAACACCCAATGAACGACATACTTGCCCTCCCCGCCAGCGAACTGGTACGCCGCATCAGCGCTCGCGAGATCAGCGCCGAAGCCGTGGTGCGTGCTTACACCGAACGCATTCTTGCCAATGACACGCGCATCCATGCCTGGCAATTTTTCGATCCGACACTCGCCCTCGCCCAAGCCCGTGCCTGCGATGCCGGCAGCGCAAGCGGTGCGCTGCATGGCTTGCCGATCGGGGTCAAGGACCTGATGGATACGGCCGACATGCCGAGCACTTACGGCTCGCCGATTTACGCTGGCCATCGCCCGCGCACCGATGCGGCGGTGGTTGCGCTCAGCCGCGCCGAAGGAGCCATCGTGATGGGCAAGACCGTCACCACCGAATTCGCCACCTTCACACCGGGACCGACCTGCAATCCGCGTGCACCGATCGATCATCCGCACACGCCCGGTGGCTCGTCGAGCGGTTCGGCCGCCGCGGTTGCCGCCGGCATGGTGCCGCTGGCGTTCGGCTCGCAGACCGCCGGTTCCATCGTGCGACCGGCCGCGTATTGCGGCATCGTCGGCTACAAACCGACTCATGGCACCTTGCCGCTGGCCGGCATCAAGGCGCTCTCGCCCAGCCTCGACACGGTCGGCGTGCTGGCTCGCAGCGTCGACGATGCGGCGTTCTTTGTCGGTGTCCTCGCACGCCTGCCGCTGCACGCGTTCGCGCATGGCCGACTGCGTATCGGCATCTGCCAGACCCCGCACTGGGAGCGCGCCGGCACCGATTCGCGCGCCGCGCTCGCCCGCACCGCCCGCTTGCTCGAACAGGCCGGTGCCGTGCTCACCGATCTGGTTCTGCCGGAGGCTTGCACTGGCCTGACTGCAGCGCAGATCGACATCATGGGCCATGAAGCCCGCGCCGCCTTTGCACCGGAACTGGCCACTGATGCGACCGGCCTGAGCGCGGCGTTTGCTGCTTTGCTGAAGTCGGGCAGCGCAGTCGATGGCCAGCGATTTTTTGCCGCACAACAGCTGGCCGCCACAGCCCGCCTGGCGGTCGATGCGCTGTTCAACCAGGTCGACATCGTGCTGGCACCGAGTACCGAAGGCGAAGCACCAGCCGGCATCGCGGCCACTGGCGATCCGATTTTTAACCGGTTATGGACACTGCTCGGCAACCCCTGCGTGCATGTGCCGACCGGCCTCGGCACTACCGGCATGCCGATCGGCGTGACGCTGATCGGCCCGCGCTGGGGCGATGCGCAGACCATCGCTGCCGCGCGTGAACTGGAACGCCAGCTCTCATGAATTTACCGGAGGATGCATTGAATCAAGCCGAACAAGCGCAGGACCATATCAACAACGATCGCCTGCAACAGGCCATCGCGGCGCTGGCCCGCTTCGGCGGTCGCGATGACGGTGGCGTCGCGCGCGAGACCCTGACCGCGACGGATCTGGCATCGCGTCGCTATCTGATCGAACAGGCACGCGCACTCGGTTGCGAGGTCTCCGTCGATGATTGCGCCAACCTGTTTTTCCGGCGGCCCGGCAGGTGTCCCGAACTGCCATCCGTGCTCACTGGCAGTCACGGCGATACCCAGCCGGTCGGCGGCAAGCTCGACGGTGCCTACGGAATCCTGGCCGGACTGGAAATCATCGCCGCCCTCAACGATGCGGGCATCACGACCGAGCGATCCATCGATGTGGTGGCCTGGACCAACGAAGAAGGCAGTCGCTTCGGTCCCGGTGCGATGGGGTCGAGCGCCTATGTCGACTCGTCGCGGCTGGCCGGTTACCGCACGGCGCGCGATGCCGAGGGCATCTTTTTTGGCGACGCGCTCGACAACGCGCTGGCCGAAGTCACCGACGTGCCACGCCGTCTGATGCCGCAACCGCATGCCGCCTGCATCGAACTGCATATCGAACAAGGACCGGTGCTGGAACGTGCCGCCATCGCGCTCGGGGTCGTCACCGGCATCCAGTCGGTGCGCTGGTTCACGGTCACCTGCACCGGCATGGCAGCGCATGCCGGCACCACGCCAATGGACGAACGCGGCGATGCGATGGCGGTAGCCGTTGGCGTCGCGCAGCAGTTGTACCAGCAAGCCGCGCGTGAATCCGTCCATCAATTGCGCCTGACGCTGGGACGCTGGCAAGTCAGCCCGAATTCGATCAACACGATTCCGGGCCGGGTAACCTTCAGTGTCGATATGCGCTGTGGCGACGAAGCCGTGGTGGAACGCTTCGAGCACACGTTGCGGGCACTGCTGCACAACGCGACCTGGCGCGGCAGCATGACCGTCGAACGCATCTTCATGCGTGCGCCCACGCTGTTTCCCGAATCGATGCTGACGCTGATCGAACAAGGCTGCACGCGCGCCGACAAGGTGGTGCCGATGCGGCTAACATCGGGAGCCTTCCATGACGCGATGTATCTGGCAGAACACTGCCCGACCGCCATGATTTTTGTCCCGAGCAAGGACGGCATCAGTCACAATGCGGCCGAAGCCACCGATGCACACGACCTGTTTCTGGGTGTGCAGGCGCTGGCGTATGCGGTCACGGCACTGGCCAGCCGATAACCCTGTGAAGAGGATTGCTTGACTACTTTGCGCAAACGCGTGCTGGCGATGGAACCCGGCTCCACGACCACGCCACCCCCCACACCACTGGGATTGCGGCTGCGCCATGCGCGACTGGTGGCAGGACTGACGCTGTTGCAACTGGCGCACAAAGCCAGCTGTTCGGAAAGCCTGATTTCAAAAATCGAACGCAGCCTGGCAACCCCGTCACTGACGATGTTGCACCGGTTGGCGGTGGCGCTGGAGACCAACATCGGTATCCTGACCAGCGAGGATGGCCCGCCTGAAAGTCCCATCATCCGGCATGACGAACGACCGGTCTTGAAAGCCGGCGGCATCGCGCTGGAGCGGCTGGTACTGCCCAAGCGCGGTGGTCTGCTGCAAGCCAATATCCATGTGGTGTCGCCTGGCGAAGGCAGCGATGGATTGATCGAACACAGCGGCGAAGAAGTGGGTTACGTGCTTGAGGGCACGCTTGAATTGACGCTTGGCGAGACACGTTATGACCTCGGTCCCGGCGATGCGTTTTCATTTCCCAGCCATGTTCCGCACGGGTACCGCAACACCGGCGAGGATGTCGCACGGGTGTTGTGGGTGAATTCGCCGGCGACGTTTTAAAGCGGATTCGGAGAGTGGGAGCGGTGCAATGCCCTTCGGTTATTGCACCGCAACCGCCCCATTCAGATCAACCAACCACAACTATGTACCCCGTCGTGAAGCGATGACATTCTGCACCGGCTCGGCACGCACCGATTTGCCTTCACTGGCAATTTGCGGCGCAGGCGCGGGCAATCCGGCCGATTGCAGGTAACGGGTAATTCGCTCTGCGATAAATTCCGTGGTGAACTCGCGGAGTAGCGGCAAGTTCAAGGCCTCGAACACTGGTATCCAGGTGTCGCTGCCCTGCACGCTGCGGCGTATCCGCAAATCCGGATTGAACTGGTACCAGCCTTGCATCACCCGTACGAACAAGGCCCGGTTGTAGACGTAGTCACGCGCCACTTCATTGCGCGCCAGGACACCGGAGATGTGCTGACGCTGACGGCGTTCCGGCCGCACCACATTACTCGGCATGTGTTGCCAGGCGTCGACGATCGCAGCGGACTCGAAGGCGGCATACGGACGGCGCTGGAGTTGCGTGAAGCGCGACGAGAACAGCACCCACATCGTCTGGAACAGAAAATATTCGGCCAGGTGTCGATCGATGCGGACCAAGCGCTCGCCGCTGCTGACGTCGATGGATGGCGGCGCCAGCAATTCATACAGAAGGGCGAATGGTCCGCGCGCAAATTCCTTGTCGAGGAACGCTTCCCGCATCGCCCAGTGCAGCGCATTCCAGCCATAGTGATCGACAGCCTCGCGGTCGGCACCGCGTTCGAGCAAGGCGTCGATCAGGACAACATTGCCGGCGATCGCCGCCACCATCAATGGCGTCTGGTTCAGTGGCAAGCGGTGATCGACACCGTACTGGTCGCACTGGCGCAAGATATCCTTGACGTGATTGGTGAAGTACGGCGAATAGCTCTTGCCCTGCAGTGCCGTACGCTGTGATTCAAAATTGCGCGCCACGTCGAACTTGGCATCGACCACCAGCCACTTGGCCAGCGTCGGTAAATCGAAGCAAGTGGCGATGTCGTAGAGTTGCTGGCGCTGCTTGTTGCCGGGGATCTGGTCACGCAACACATTGACTAGCAACTCGCGCGTCTTGTCCGTATCAAAAACCGTCCAGGGCACGTTGGCCTGGCGCAGGATATCGCGCCGGATCGCTTCGGCCTGTTCCTGCTTGCCTTGCAGTTCGAGCTTGCGCGCTTCCTTTTGCCAATCGTCCATCGACGAACGATTGGTCTCCACCTGCACCGCACCGCCGCTGGCCAGATCAAGCAGGTCGAACAGCGGATGACTGGTGTCGGACTCGACCACGTACAAGTTGGTGATGGCCCGCGTCAGCGCCACGTACAGCGCATTGACAAAAAATTTGTAGACCTCCATCGATTTGTCGGACTTGTCGCGCGCACGCCGGTAGTCGAGCGTCTCGATATCGAGCGCCTGCTTGTCGACCCCCTCGGCAATACTGGCGAACTCGGCGCGGTGATCCGATACAAACCGGTACAGCACGATGTTGTCGTATTCGAGTCCCTTCGCTTCATGGATCGAAAACAGCAGCGGCGTGCCGAAATGCTGGCGCGCGGCAGGCTTGTCTTCGTCACGCATGACCAGCACTGCACAGCGCGTCGATTGCCGGGTCTGACGATCGAGATCGCGCTTGACGTTGTCCTTGTCAGCCATCAGGGCGACTTGCCCGGTGGTCCCGCCGACACTGCTGACCAGAAAATTGCTCTCGCGATCAATCGAACCGAAGCGCTGCTGTTTAATCTTCAGCAACTGGTTGGCAACGCGCGTGGCTTCGGTGCCATTACGGAAATTGGCAGTGAGCACGCGCAAGGCTTGCCGCTCGGCCAGCGCCGGATCGTGCCAGAACACGCTGCGCACGGTGGCCCACGAAAAAAAGTTCGGATGCACGATCTGGTTTGAATCACCGCACAGCAGAAACTGGCCGGGCTGTTTCAGCGTGCGCAGCACCAGCGCGAGCTGGGTCGCGGTCATATCCTGCACTTCATCGATGACGACAAAGTCATAGCGCGGCGCGGCCAGCGCTTGCCACTGCTGGGTCACCAAATTGACATCGAACAGGCCACTGTCATCAAGCCAGGCCCGGTATTTATCGAACAGGTCGTAGAGCGCCGGACGCTGTTCGCCACTGAAAATCGACTGGCGTATTCCCAGTCCGAGATAGGCGCTGCGATCGAGCACACCGGCGCTGCCAGCGGTAATGACGCCGCGAATTTCTTCAAACGCCTGATGCGCATCCATCCCCTTGAAGCCTACCCGCACGCGCTCGAACCAGCCGGCGAAATCGCGCCACAGCGCTTCCCGCCCAAGCGGCACCCGGATCGATTCAAGGAATTCGCGATACGACAAAAAGAGCGCGTCCTGTCCGGGCTGCTCGTAGCCATTGGCGTAATACAGATCACGCGCATTGCGCGCCAGGAAAGCCGAGTGCGTGACGTAAAGCACATCACCGCTCACCTGCTTGAGCTTTTCGAGGGTCAGCGCGGTCTTGCCACTGCCGGCGCTGCCGACCACGATCAGCGGCGGCGACTGATGAAAAATATCCTCTTGCGCGGCGTCAAACGACATCGGCTTGTCGAGCAAATGGATAGTCGGTGAATCTGGATGGAGATAGCGCAGCACCTGCGCTTCCTGGCGCGCTTCGGGCAGATCGAGGCTGCCCATATCGGGAATACGTGCCTCGTCGACCGCTGCACCGCGCAAGAATCGCGACTTGTCGTAATCATGATTCAGGATCACTTCGAGCATCAGCGCACAGACCTGATCGCCATGACGCACCAGCGAAAACAGCAAGCGGTCAGCGTCCCCGAGCTTGGCGCGGTAGAACTTGCCATGACTGAGGCTGACCAGTTTCTTGACCTGCGCACCGGCAAAGTCATCCCGCTCGATGGCGGCAACAACCTTGCGGTAGGCTGCCGTAACCCCGCTGGTATCGAGGCCGAGGTATTCGAGTACTTTCATCGCCTATCCGGACAAAAGGCAGCGCAGAGCGATCCCGCAACTGCCAAAAAGTGCCGCCAGCGCGGCATCGTTATTTGTAGTGGATCAACCGTCAGCGTCAAGCCTTCGGCAAAGTCACGCCGCGTTGCCCCTGGTATTTGCCATTGCGATCCTTGTAGGAGGTTTCGCAGACTTCATCGGCTTCAAAGAACAGCACTTGCGCGCAGCCTTCACCGGCATAAATTTTGGCCGGCAACGGGGTGGTGTTGGAAAACTCCAGCGTCACATAGCCTTCCCATTCGGGCTCGAAAGGCGTCACGTTGACGATGATGCCGCAGCGCGCGTAGGTCGATTTACCGAGACAGATGGTCAGTACACTGCGCGGTATCCGGAAGTACTCCATCGTTCGCGCCAGCGCAAATGAATTCGGCGGAATGATGCAGACATCGCTTTTGATATCGACGAAGGATTTTTCATCGAAGTTTTTCGGATCAACGATGGTCGAATTGATGTTGGTGAAAATCTTGAATTCGTCAGCGCAGCGGATATCGTAACCGTACGACGATGTGCCATAGGAAACGATTTTCTGGCCATTGGCTTCACGTACCTGATGGGGTTCGAACGGTTCGATCATGCCGGTTTCGGCGGCCATGCGGCGTATCCAGGTATCGGACTTGATGCTCATTGTTTTCTCGGACGGTGATGGTGCAGTGGACGGCGGGCGCTATGGCGTCGGCACCGGGAGCCTGTCGGACTCAGGGTGCGGACAAAACAGCAAGTACCGGATTTTACGTGAAAAGTCACCGGGGCCGCCCCGGAAATTGTCAAGGTAATGAAAGTTATCACCATTAAAAATCAATTGCCGGCTACAGCCCTGTTCGTGGCTTGCTTCCCCAGGGCGCGTGCGGCAAGCAGTTGCTGCCGCAATGCGATTGATCGGTGCCAGGACCAGTCGGCAACTGCAGATATTTTTGGTTATCCGCATATTCCCTGAACGCCATCATGTTGCGCACCACTGCAGGCAAAACGATCAACGGGTTATCACCCAGCCACAGACATTGCAGCGAACCCAGATCGCCGACCCGTTCAGGCAGGTGCGTGAGCCGGTTGTTGGTAAGAGTGAGCTGCTGGAGCCAGGACAAGTCGCCAATGCGTTCGGGCAATCGCGTGAGCTGGTTGTTGGCGACATCAAGCTGTTGCAACCAGACCAGGTCGCCAATGCCGTCCGGCAGTTGCGTGAGTTGATTGCCGGCGACATCGAGGCTTTGCAGCCAGGACAAGTCACCGATGCAGCCCGGCAGTTGCGTGAGTTGATTGCTGGCGACATCGAGCTTTTGCAGCCAGGACAACCTGCCGATGCCTTCAGGCAGTCGCTTGAGTTTGTTCCGGGCGGCATACAGCGATTGCAGGTAAGACAGAGACCCTATGCGCTCTGGCAACGTCGCAAGCTGATTATTTTCGACGTCCAGCCATTGCAACGAAGACAAACCATCGATGCATTCAGGCAGTGCCGTGAGGTGATTGTTCTCGGCGCTCAGTCGTTGGAGCGATGACAGCTGGCCGATACAATCCGGCAAAGTATTCAGATGCAAGGACACAAGATAGAGCTCCTGCCCTTGTTCGCGAAAACATTTCAGGATGCGTACTGCAGCCTCCCTGCGGTTTTCACCAGCCTGTGCTCCCGCAACCCAAACGCTCAGTTCCTGTTCCATTTGCTCAATGCAAACTGCCGCAACCGGCGACGATAGCCGCTCCTTCGGCGTCGCGGCGCACGGCAAGCACGACAGAAGACGTCCCCACGGACGGGGCGTCTTGCGACGCTCACGGGCGATGGGTGCAAAGGGAAAACGAGGAAGCAGCGTGCGCTTGTCGGGTCGGTTATGCATGGCAAGGGTGAGTCACTGTGTTGGTCGGTGCAGACGAAATGACTGCAAGGGAAGTCCGAATGTCAGTGACACTTTCCAGCATGGAGTTCCCTCCGGCACCCACTTATTTTGCCGCTCGTTGCGGCTGGTCAGGCTGGTGAGACTGTTGAGCCTGGCGAGGCGATGCGCGATTGCACCGCCGCGATACCGTCTTCTGGAAATGGATCAGTCGGCGATCAGCCTTTTTTTCCGCCTGCCACCAGCATCAACCCGCCCGCCACGATGGCAGCAATGCCCGCCCACATCGGAATGTTGACGTCTTTTTCTTCCTTGACGTTCAATTCAAGAGGGCCAATTTTCGCCGCTTGTGTTTCCTTGGTATAGCTGAAACCACCATAGGCGAGTCCTAGTACACCGGCGATGATCAGGGCAACGCCCAGCATTCTGATTGCATTCATTGTGACTCCTCGGGTTGAAATTTATTCCCGGAAGATAGCATGCCAACCGTCAGCCACTGCGTTCGGAAAGCCACATAGTGCGAGACGGCAAGCACATCACGATAAGACCCTTTCAAGGGCTTTTGTATTGCGAATAGTCCGGTAATTGGATACCTTCGAGGTGTTGATTGGAGAAAGTGTATGGAATGCCACTTGCAAATTTTTCTGGCTGGTTGCTGGCGCGATTGCGCCGTGCTGACCGTTCCCGATCCGTCGCGGGGCGGCATCACTACGCTGGCACATTTTGAATACGATCTCGACTATGCATTCGAGGCCGACAGTGAACCGGTCTCGCTGACACTGCCCGTTGATACGCGCCATCACACGCTATCGGCGTGGCCAGCCTTTCTTTATGATCTGATACCGCAAGGAAACGGACGAAGCCACCTGCTCGGTTTGCTCGAGCTAGGCGATGGCAAGGCGGCTGACTTTGCCTTGCTGCGCAACGGCGCGTTCAACCCGATAGGCCGGGTACGTATCCGGGAAGCGGTTGATTACTTCGCGCAACATATTGCACGACATGTGACGCAAGGCATGGATCACGGCTGGGAGATGCAGCAATTGCTCTTGCGTGACGATGGCTTCGCCGAGCGCATGATGATCCAGGGCATGCTTGCTGCAGGGACCACCGGTGTGCAAGGGGCCGCGCCAAAATATCTGCTGACGCAGGACCACGCTGGCTTGTGGCATGCCGACGGGGTACTGCCGGATGCGCAGGCGGCAGCGCATTACATCGTCAAACTGCCGCGCGCGGGCGGCAATATCGACAAAAAAATATTGCGGAACGAAGCTGCCTACCTGCGTGTTGCACGCGCCATGGGACTGCGCGTTCACGGTTGCATCGAACACCATCACGACATGCTGTTCATACCGCGATTCGATCGGACGGTCGTGCAAGGACAAGTGCGCCGCCACCATCAGGAAAGCGCGGCCGCGCTGGCAGGAATCATCGGTTACGATTTCCGACCTTCACAGTTCCAGTTGCTGCAAGCGCTGCGTCGGGTCGTCACGGACAAACTGGCCGACACGATCGAATTCCTCCAGCGAGACGTCCTCAATCTGGCAATGCGCAATACCGACAATCACGGCCGCAATACGGCGGTCCAGAAAATTGGTGGCGTCGTGCAGCTGAGTCCGTTGTTTGATTTCGCACCAATGTATCTTGACCCGGAAGGCATTACCCGCGCCGCACGCTGGTACCACCCCGAATCAGGACGGGAATTACCTGAATGGCACGACGTGATCGCTACCCTCGAACTGGCCGATGACGAACGCAGTGCGATACGAGCTCACCTTGCTGCCTTCGGCCACCGCCTCAATAATCTGGAGACCTGCATGCAAGAAGCCGGCGTGGATGCTGACATCATCACTCACTTGCAACCGGGCATCGTCGAACAGGTGCGCCAATTGCGAACACTGGAAACGGGCTGATGGACAAGCGCCGCAAGCCCGTCGACAAAGACCTGCTGCGCCAGCAACGTCTCGATTTGTACGCCGCCATCGAGCGCGGCGAACTGACCTTGCAGGCGTCGCTCAAGCGCATGCGTGCGCTGTCGCGACTGACTCAGCCGGAGTTCGCCGCACAGCGCGGTGTCAGCGTGAGAGTCATTCGCGAAATTGAGCGAGGCATCGCCAATCCGACCGTCAACACGCTCAACCAGATTGGCCGGATCTTCGGGCTGGAAGTCGGTTTCGTGCGTAGCGACAAACTGCCTGGCCGCGACCAACCGTGAGAAGATATGGACGCCGAAATCATCCGGCAGCCCTCCCACAATTTTCAAGGAAACATCATGGCCAAGAAAGAAGAAGTACTCGATCCCGATACGCTGGCACTGATTCAGTGGTGCACCGAAGTCGAAGGCTTTCTGGTCGCGGGTGGCGCGACGCTGACGCAGGCGCAGGACCATATCGAAGACGAAGTCGACTGGTTCACCGATCAGTTCTACGATGGCCTGACACCCGAACAGGCTGCCAAGGAAGCGCTGGCCTGACTGCTTGACTTTACTTCAGCGCATTGACGACAACACGATGCCGCCGACGATCAGCCCGAACGCGGCAAAGTGGTAGAGATGCGGCAGTTCGCCCAGAAAGACGCTTGACATCAGGGCAGCAAATAACGGTGTCAGGTTACTGAAAAAACCGGCGATGGTGGGACCGGCACGTTGCACGCCGGCACCCCAGCAGCGAAACGCAATGAGCGCCGGCCCGACGGCAACGAACAGGACGGCGGCTACCAGCGGCCAGCTTAACGCGATGTGTGGCTGGCCGATGGTCCATTCCACCGTCGTGAACAGCCCCGACCAGACCACACCAAAACTGACCTGCGCCACCAGAAAGGCAGCCCAGTTGCGGCGGATTTCGGCCGGTTCATCCGGCACCATCAGCAACCAGCTATAGAACGACCAGGCGATCGTGGCCGCAATCATGAACAGGTCACCGGACACCAGCTGCAGTGCCAGCAACTGACGCACGTCGCCGCGACTCAATACCAGCAGCACGCCGACGATCGACAACGCCGCACCCATCATTTGCTTGCGTCTGACCGTCGCCCCGAAAAACAAGCCGCCAATGAGCATCATCCAGACCGGCATGCCGGCCGCGACCAGCGTCACGTTGATGGGCGTCGAGCTTTGCAGCGCCAGATATTGCAGCGAGTTGTACAGCCCGACCCCCAGCAAACCGAGCAACGCAAAACGGCGCCAGCTACGCCAGAGTGCACTCGATGGCCGCAGTACTGAACCGGCCAGCGGTAACAGGATCAGCAAGGCAATGACCCAGCGCACCAGATTGAGGGTCATCGGCGGCACCATCTCGTGCACCAGCCTGCCGACGATGGCGTTACCCGCCCACATCAACGGTGGCACCGTCAGCAGCAAGGCAGTCGATGGCGATAACTGCTGCTTCATGATGGGGTCTTCATGTGACCCGCATCACAGGCTGCAGGTATCGGCCGACGCCAGTATTTCGGCTGCCTGCTTGGCATGGGCGACCTGTGCCGAAGCGGGCAGCAGCACATCGTTCTTGACGGCGGTCAGTTCCGCCAAAATCGAGATCGCAATTTCAGCCGGCGTCTTGCTGCCGATATACATCCCGATCGGACCATGCAATTTGTCGATCTGGGCTGGCGTGACGTCGAACAACTGCAGACGCTCGCGCCGCTTGGCATTGTTACTACGCGAACCGATCGCGCCGACATAAAACGCCTCCGACTTCAGCGCTTCCATCAGTGCCAGATCATCGAGCTTGGGATCGTGCGTCAACGCCACGACAGCACTGCGGCGGTCGAGCTGCATCGCGATGACGAGATCGTCCGGCATCGTGTGCTGCACCTCGACACCGGGCACTTGCCAGCCGGCGCGGTACTCTTCTCGCGGATCGCAGACCGTCACGTGGTAGTCCATGCCCAGCGCAATCTGCGCCAGAAAGCTCGATAGCTGGCCGGCACCGATGATCAGCAAACGCCAGCGCGGACCATGAATCGTCGTCAATGACGTGGCCGTATGCAGCAGACTGGCACCGGCGTCGGCGAGCGAGAGCGCCACCGCGCCGCTGGACAGGTCGAGCCGACGCGCCACCAGTTCATGTTGCGCCAGCCTGCCCAGCAATTCGCTGATGCGGCTCTGCGGGGACAAGGGCTCGAGCGCCAGTTCGATGGTGCCACCGCACGGCAAGCCGAAGCGGTGCGCTTCATCCGCCGTAATCCCGTAGGTCACGATCTCGGGCACGGTGCGGGTGATGCCTTCGCTGCGCACGCGCGCGATCAGATCATCTTCGATGCAACCACCCGAGACCGAACCGACTACCTGGCCGTCATCACAAATGGCCAGCGTCGCACCTTGTGGACGTGGGCTCGAACCCCAGGTTCGGATCACGGTCACGAGTTCGCAACGGTGACCGTCACGCAGCCACTGGTCACAGGTTTTGAGTACGTCGAGGTCGATGCTATCCATGATTTCCAGAATAAAAGTTGGTCGCAATGGCATGGTTCGCCGGCTCGCGACAGGCTGGCAGTGTAGTCGCTCCGGGCAATGTTGTTTGAAACCCGTCCCAACCGCGCCGGTCAGAAACTTTTAAAAGATGGAACCAGAATTCCACCAGGACCACTGACGTTGAGCCACTTCAACAAGCGATGCGATCCCATCATGCCAATCATCTCGTCACACTCGGTGTTACCCGCTGCAAGGATTGCCCGTGCACTGTCAGGCGGGATCGCGCTACCCGTGCCGGTCGATCGACCAGGCGCAAAGAGTCTGGACAGCAAGCTGCCGCTGCTGGGCGGTCAGGCACTGGGCGACCGGCTCAGAACCGAATTAGCGACGACGCAGCGCACAAGAAAAACCCGCTCCGCACCGCCAGCCGCCGCCTCACATCCCACCGCGCCACACCAGTATCAGGACCATGCGCACACCGACAACGCCGCCGCTACGGCGCGACTCTCGCTATTTTTTCTGGACATGATTCGCGCGGATGGCCTGCCTCCGGAGAGACAGGCGCGTGAGCTGCAGGCACTGACGAAGCGACTGCCTCTGCTGAGTCAATCTCATCAGGCCGATGGGTTCAAGTTAATACTGGCACTGACGAACAAGCTCCCTGCGGATCAGCAAGCTCCGGTTCTGAGCGCCCTGGCTCCCCGGCTTCGTACGTTGCCGACCAGTGCGCGGCGTAGCGGCTTCACCGCACTGGCGACCAGCATTACCCGATTACCCCTGGCTGGCCGTACGGTCGCACTACCGGCACTGGCCCGCGCACTTGCTGCCAGTGGGCGCGATGCAGGCATATTCCATACGCTGCAAGCACAGACGCAAACGCTGGACATCAACGCGCAAGAACGCGCATTGCCCGGCCTGATCCGTCATATCGGCGTGCTGCCCAAGGAAAAACGCAAAGCCGCATTCGATGCGATTGCGGTGCAAGTCCAGACCTTGCCACCGCATCAACAACGCAATCTGCTGCGCGGCCTGGCAGGAAAAATCGGCAAGTTACCCGTCGAGCAGCAAGCGCAGGCAACAACTCGCCTGCAACAGTTGGCAGAAAAAATGCTGCGCACGTAGGGTGCAATAACCGAAGGGCATTGCACTTTACGAAAAAACCACCGCGTTCGGAGAGGTGGGCACCCTATCCCCCTCCCTGATTACCGCTGCATCGACTCCCACACCTTTTGCAAACGCTTGGCCGATACCGGCATCGGCGTCTTCAATTCCTGCG
Source organism: Actimicrobium sp. CCI2.3 (assembly GCF_035019065.1). Taxonomy (NCBI): domain Bacteria; kingdom Pseudomonadati; phylum Pseudomonadota; class Betaproteobacteria; order Burkholderiales; family Oxalobacteraceae; genus Actimicrobium; species Actimicrobium sp. CCI2.3. Next base: position 84,893 of record NZ_JASJWR010000023.1, read on the forward strand.
CGAATAGCGACACGCGCAATTCTTCCAGCAGCCAGCGGAATTCACCCATCTTCGGATCGGCTGTATGGCCGGTCTGTTTGTCTTTCAGGCCGCGCTGCCACAGCAAGGCGGCCTGCTGCCACTCGGTCATCCAGCGGGTATCGCGCGCCGGATCGATGCGCAATTTCTCCAGCCGCACATTGATCGCTTTCAGATAGCGCGGGAACTGGGTCAGGCTGGTGTAACTGGTTTCAGTGACGAAACGCCGGGCGACCAGCCCCTGCAGTTGCGCCTGGATATCGGCCACCGCAGCGGCATGTCCCTTGGCACCCTGCAGCTTTTTCGGTAGCGCGTAATACTCGGCGAGGATCAGCCCGACCAGCCGTGCAATCTCATTGACCAGCAAACCGAGGCGCGATTTGCCGGCTTCCTTGCGGGCGTCGAATTCGGCGGCGGTACGCGGCAGCGGCTCTTGCAGACAGGCCCGCTCCAGACCGGCTTCAATGATCTGGTCGCGCAGTTCTTCCTGCGAACCGAGCGCCATGAATTGCATGCCCATCTGCTGCAGGCCGGGGATATTCTTTTCGAGATACTTGAGTTGCTCGCGCAGTTGCAGCGCCAGCAAACGCCGCAAGCCGCCGCGATGGAGTCGCGCCGCTTCGGTCGGATCATCAAACACTTCGAGATCGCAATACGCACCCTTGTCGACCAGTGCCGGAAAACCGATCAGCGTGAGCTTGCCTTGCTGGATTTCCAGCAGTTCCGGCAGTTCGCCAAAGGTCCAGGCCGTCAGCTTCTGATGCTGCGTGGGTACGGCCGACGGCGCAGTTGACGATGAAGCTGACGCTGCCGGCTGAACCGATTTACCAACCGCCCTGACCTGCGCCACCGGCACATTCGTGATCGCGGTCGACTCGGCGATTTTCTGAAAACTCTCGCGCGCCTGACCACCAAATTCGGCTTGCAGCGCACCGAGATTGCGGCCCATTTCAAGCTGCCGGCCATGTTCGTCGACCACCTTGAAATTCATGAAATGATGCGCCGGCAAGGTCTCGGCCTTGAAGTCGCTGAGCAGCGGCGTGATGTGCGCATGCACCCGCACATCGGCGACGATGGCTTCGATCAGGCTGCCCCGGCCAAAGGTTTTTTGCTCGTTGACGCGGTCCAGAAAGGCCGCAGCGTAATGCGGCAACGGCACGCAATTACGACGCAGTTTTTGCGGCAGCGATTTGAGCAGCAGATGGACTTTTTCTTTCAGCATGCCCGGTACGAGCCAGTCGCAGCGGGCGGCCGACAGCTGATTCAGTGCGAACAGCGGCACCGTCAGCGTGACGCCATCGCGTGGCGTGCCGGGTTCAAAGTGGTACGCCAGCGGCATCTCGATGCCTACACCCGGCAGCAATTTCGGGAACAGCTCGGTGGTAATGCCGGCGGCTTCGTGCCGCATCAACTCATCACGATTGAGATACAGCAATTTGGGTTCGGCGCGGGTCGCGTCCTTGTGCCACTTTTCAAAACTGATGCCGTTGCAGATATGAGCTGGCAGCATCTTGTCGTAGAACGCCGCGATCAATTCGTCATCAACCAGCACATCAAGCCGGCGCGATTTGTGCTCGAGGTTTTCGATCTCGCGGATCAGGTTATTGTTGAACGCGAAGAACGGCGCACGCGTGTCGAACTCGCCACCGACGAGTGCATCGCGAATAAAAATCTCGCGCGCCTCGACCGGATTGATCAAGCCAAAATTGATGCGGCGCTGGCTGTAGACCACCAGTCCGTACAAGGTCGCACGCTCGGACGCCGTGACCTGCGCCGTGCGTTTTTCCCAGTGCGGTTCGCCATACGATTTCTTGAGCAGATGCGCACCAACGCGTTCGAGCCACTCCGGCTGAATTTGCGCGACGCAGCGCGCATACAACCGCGTAGTGTCGACCAGCTCGGCGGCCATGATCCACTTGCCGGCTTTTTTGAGCAGACTCGAACCGGGCCAGATGTGAAACTTGATCGCTCGCGCACCGAGGTAATGGGTGTCTTCGTCGGACTTGAAACCGACATTGCCCAGCAAGCCGGTCAGCAATGCCGAGTGCAGGTTTTCATAAGTCGCCGGCAGCTCGTTCATGCGCCAGCCCTGCTCCTTGACGATGGTCAGCAATTGCGAATGCACGTCGCGCCATTCGCGCAAGCGCATTTGCGACAGGAAATTGGCGCGGCAACTGTCCTGCAACTGGCGGTTGGTTTTCTTGTGCTCGATGGCGTCTTCAAACCAGTTCCAGATTTTCAGGTAACTGGAAAATTCGGATTTTTCATCCGCGAATTGCTTGTGCGCGAGGTCCGCTGCGGCCTGCACTTCCAGTGGCCGGTCGCGCGGGTCTTGCACCGACAGCGCCGAGGCAATGATCAGCACTTCGCGCAAACAGACGTTATCGAGCGCGGCCAGAATCATGCGGCCCACGCGCGGGTCGAGCGGCAATTTGCCGAGCTGACGACCGGTTGGCGTGAGGTCGTTGTTGTCATCGACCGCGCCCAGCTCTTGCAGTAACTGGTAGCCATCGGCGATCGCCCGTCCCGGTGGCGGCTCGATGAACGGGAAAGTTTCGACATCGGTCAGGTGCAACGACTTCATGCGCAAGATGACCGAGGCCAGCGACGAACGCAAGATCTCCGGCTCGGTGAAGGCCGGGCGCATCAGGTAATCTTTTTCTTCGTACAGACGGATGCAGACACCGGCGGCGACCCGGCCGCAACGACCGGCGCGCTGGTTGGCCGCTGATTGCGCGACCGCTTCGATCTGCAATTGCTCGACCTTGTTGCGGTAGCTATAGCGCTTGACGCGCGCCAGTCCGGCATCGACGACATAACGGATACCCGGCACCGTCAGCGAGGTCTCGGCGACGTTGGTGGCGAGCACGATGCGCCTTGCGCCAGACGGCTTGAAAACGCGCTCCTGCTCTTGCGCAGACAAGCGCGCAAACAGCGGCAAAATTTCGACATGCGGCGGATGGTGCTTGCGCAAGGCTTCGGCGGCATCGCGGATTTCGCGCTCGCCGGGCAAAAAGACCAGCACGTCACCATCGCCAATGCGGCACAGCTCATCGACCGCATCGGTCAGCGCTTCCATCAGGTCGCGCTGGCCGCGTTCCTTTTGCGCGTTGCTCTGGACCGCCTTTTGCGCGGCACCAGGTTTGACTTCGCTGCGATCGGACGAATCGACCGGGCGATAGCGGATTTCAACCGGATACAAGCGACCCGAGACTTCGATCACCGGGGCCGGTTTGTCGTCGCTGCCGAAGTGGCGCGCAAACCGGTCGGCGTCGATCGTGGCTGACGTGATGATGACTTTCAGATCAGGCCGTTTGGGCAACAATTGCTTGAGATAGCCCAGCAGGAAATCGATGTTCAGACTGCGCTCGTGCGCCTCGTCGATGATGATGGTGTCGTACTGGCGCAGCAGCGGATCGGTCTGCGTTTCCGCCAGCAGAATACCGTCGGTCATCAGCTTGATCCACGCGCCGGCCGACAGCGTGTCGGTAAAACGTACCTTGAAGCCGACCAGCTCGCCGAGCGGCGAATTGAGTTCCTGCGCAATCCGCTTGGCTGTCGCCGAGGCCGCAATCCGGCGTGGTTGCGTGTGACCGATCATGCCGTTCAGGCCGCGCCCGAGTTCGAGGCAGATCTTCGGCAGCTGGGTGGTTTTACCGGAGCCGGTTTCGCCACAGACGATGATGACCTGGTGCTGACGCAGCGCGGTGGCGATATCTTCGCGTCGGCCGGAGACCGGCAGTTCCTCCGGATACGTGATCGGCGGCAGCGGGTTGCGCACTGGCGCAGGTCGTGCAGCAGTAGCTGAGCCGGCAGGCGGGCGGGATGGTCGGCGGGCGCGATCGCCGGGCGGACTTTTTTCTAGTGATTGAGGGGATGTCATGGCGAGGCGAATTATAATGCGCAACATGCAAACCCCCATCGAGTTCGTCCAGTGGCTGCGCTCCGTCGCGCCCTACATCCACGCCTTCCGTAACAAGACCTTCGTGGTGGCGTTTCCCGGCGAGCTAGTCCTTGCCGGCGCACTGCCGGTACTAGCCCAGGATTTATCCCTGCTGCATGCGCTGGGCATCAAGGTCGTCATCGTCCATGGCTCGCGGCCGCAAGTGGCCGAACAGCTCGCTTTGCGCAATGCCCAGGAGCGTTTTCATAACGGCTTGCGCATCACCGACAGCGCCGCGCTCGAATGCGCCAAGGAAGCAGCCGGTGAATTGCGCCTTGATATCGAAGCCGCGTTCAGCCAGGGCTTGCCGAACACGCCGATGGCGCATGCTGCAATCCGCATCATTTCGGGCAATTTCGTCACCGCCAAACCACTCGGCGTGATCGATGGTGTCGACCTCGAACTGACCGGCGTGGCGCGCAAAATTGCCTACGAAGCGATTCATCCCATCCTTGATGCCGGCGGTCTGATTCTGCTCTCGCCACTGGGCTTTTCACCGACCGGCGAAGTCTTCAACCTGACAATGGAAGACGTCGCCGTGGCAGCCGCCATTGCGCTGCGCGCTGACAAGCTGATTTTCATCAGTGAAATCCCGATGATGATCGATGAAGGTGGCGAAGAAATCCGCGAACTCTCATCGCACCAGGCCGAAGCCGTGCTCGGTGCGGGCTTCCTGCCCAGCGATGCCTCGTTCTATTTGCAACACGCGATCAAGGCCTGCAACGGCGGCGTGGCGCGCGCGCACATCGTGCCGTTTGCGATGGACGGCTCGGCCTTGCTGGAATTATTTACCCATGACGGCGTCGGTACGATGATCTCGTACCAGAACCTCGAAACCCTGCGCGAAGCCACCATCGAAGACGTCGGCGGCATTCTGAAGCTGATCGAACCACTCGAAAACGATGGCACCCTGGTCAAGCGCGGACGCGAACTGATCGAACGCGAAGTCGAGAATTTTTCCGTCATCGAACACGATGGCGTGATCTTCGGCTGCGCCGCGCTGTACCCGTTCCCGGCCGAAAAAATGGCCGAGATGGCCTGCCTGACCGTGAACCCGGATGTGCAGGCGCAAGGCGATGGCGAACGCATCCTCAAGCACATGGAAAATCGCGCCCGTGCACAGGGCTTCAAGAAACTGTTCGTGCTCACGACGCGCACTGCGCACTGGTTCCTCAAACGCGGCTTCGTCGCCGCCTCGGTCGATGCCTTACCCAAAGATCGCCAGCACATGTATAACTGGCAGCGCAAATCACTGGTGCTGGTCAAATCACTCTGAACCGGCCCACCCCACATTCAATCGAACAAGGAATTACAAATGGCACGCATGATTCACTGCATCAAGCTCGACAAGGAAGCCGAAGGCCTCGATTTTCCTCCGTACCCGGGCGACCTCGGCAAGCGTCTCTGGGAGACCGTCTCGAAAGAAGCCTGGGCCGCCTGGCTCAAGCATCAGACCATGCTGGTCAATGAAAACCGCCTGAACCTGGCCGACCTGCGCGCCCGCAAATACCTGGCCACGCAAATGGAAAAGCATTTCTTTGGCGATGGTGCGGATGCGGCTGTCGGGTATGTGCCACCAGCGGAGTAACCGGATCAACAAGCTCCCGGAATCGGCGTCCGAAGCCGGGAGGCAGTCGGTGCAATGCCCTTCGGTTATTGCACCCTTGTATGCTGTTTTTAACGGTTGATTTTGATTAGATTGATGTGGCATC